>NZ_JACJPW010000031.1 GCF_014696265.1 Aerosakkonema funiforme FACHB-1375
TTGGCAATACTATGCCAAGCATTTCTAAGCATTTGGCTAAGATGTTTAGTGCCGCATTACGATCCCGATTTAGCACCAGTCCACACAAGCATTTATGTGTTCTGGTGCTAAGTGTTTTTCGGACTTCTTCGCCACAATTAGAACAATTAATGGAAGTGTATTGTGGTGCAACTGCTACACAAACAATTCCATGAATCTTAGCGTAATAATCAACCCAGTTAGTGAATATTCCCCAACTGGCATCATTAATTGATTTGGCAAGACAATGATTTTTTACCAAGTTTTTTATTTGCAGATCTTCGTAGACAATCAAATCGTGAGATTGAACTAACGCACTGGCAAGTTTCACTAACCAGTCTTTACGCTGTCTACTTATTCGCAAATGTTGCTTGGCTAATCGCTGTCTAGCTTTCTGGCGATTTTTACCACCTTTGGCTTTTTTGTCAAGCCGTTTTTGCAAGCGTTTAAGGCGTTTTTCAGACTTCCTTAAGTAACGAGGATTATTAATTTGATTGCATGAAGCATCTGTATAAAAATGTTCCAAGCCTAAATCAATTCCTGTTACCTTACCTGTGAAGTTATGTTTGACCTTTCTTTCTACGTCAACACAAAGTTGAACGTAATAGCCGTCTGAGCGCCTGACTATTCTTACTCTTTTAATTTGATTAATTGAGTAGAAATGTAGGTCATATCCTCCGCGCAGTTTCAGTGTTCCCGCCTTAAACCCATCCGTCAGAGTGATAGTTTTCCTATCCTCCGACAATTTCCATCCGCTTTTTTTATACTCAACTGAGCGGACATTCTTTTTAAAGCGAGGATACCCTTTCTTACCAGGGATCTGCTTTTTGCAGTTATCATAAAACCGCTTAATGCTTGTCCAGGCTCTTTCAGCACTAGCTTGTCTAGCACTAGAGTTAAGCTTTTTGCACCAAGCAAATTGTTTAGCTAAATCTTTGGTAAGAGCGGATAGGTCATATTGTCCAACACCAGCATTATCCATCCAATGTCGAATGCAATAATTACGGATAAACTGAGCAGTTCTTATTGCCTCATCCAAGGCTTTGAACTGTTCAGGCTTTCCGCATAATTTTGCTTCGAGGATTAACATGGTGCGATTCATTTATTTATGGAATTCATCTTACCACAAAAATCGTTGCTTCGCCTTAAGAAAGTTGGTTGCGTTTTCATCCCCACCCACTCTTGGGATGGGGCTTTCAACGCAACATCTCAGTAAAATCTTCCCCGCCCCTTCGTTTTTCCTTCCAACTTAGGAAAGACTCAAAAGACTTTTGAATTTTGACCTCGTTCCCACGGCTCTGCCTGGAAATGTACTTTTGACTTCCTCCTAGCCGCACTAGCCCCTAATTTAGACCTTCTGCTTCATCGGATCGGCAACATACCTGAAATGCGGTTCGCTATTCCAAGGGCCGCGCTCATCCTTGCCATTTTGAGACAAATTGAAGTAAAGATCGACGGTATTGTCAGGCGGGATATTGCCAAACATAGGATCTGTTAACTTACCCAGCGATTCCAGTGCCTTCATGAACATTTTGGTATGGGAAATTTCGCGGGTTAACAAATGCACTAACGCATTTTTGCTACCGCCATCGGGTGCGAGTTTAATCAACTCTTCGTAAGTTTGACGCGCACCGGCTTCTGCACCGATGTTAGCGCGAAGGTCGCGTACAACGTCGCCTCCTTCATTGATATAGGCGGCAGTCCAAGCTACACCCTGGCTATCTAAGAAATGCGGCCCCATACCGCGCACGGCAAACAAGGTACTTTTGAAAGCTTCGGTTTGGTCAACATTTTTAGTGTGCTGCTCGATCATTTTACCCACCATTTCTAGGTGGCTAAATTCTTCGATCGCAATATCTTGCAGCATATCCCTAATGCCAGCATTTTCGCAGTGAAAAGATTGTACCCAGTATTGCAAAGCAGCTGTCAGTTCGCCCGTTGCCCCACCAAATTGCTCCAAAAGAAGCTGGGCAAAACGAGGATTTGGCTCGACAATATTTACAGGTTGAATCGTTTCTTTTTTGTGAAAGAACATGAAAAAATTCCCCTCTTAGATCGGATTTAAAGATCGTGCAATGAGTCTTATCAAAGACTCTGGATTATCTTTTACCCTTGTCATTAGCTTACTAGCGGGTATCGAGTGCTAACCTGCATCTTGAGGCAGAATTGATATCACTAATATCTCTATGCTGAGTAGGCTGATATAAAAAAAAAGTGCCCGTAGGCACTGAAATAATCTAAACTGATGATTCAAGAATTAACATCAACAGCCATTTATTAAGTAAGTGGCGTAAATAAACCAAAGATAATTTTTAAGGTGGGCAATGCCCACCATTAGCTCATATCAAGGGTTACAGCCATTTTGGTGGGCAGTGCCCACCAAAAGTTTAATTATGCCCACCTACTTAGTTGCCGTTCAGAGGCTTGACAAATCCCAGAGTAAGGCTATCGTGGGCGAGGAAGTGAGCGAGATGAAATGCTCTGTCTTCGGTTTCGTAGAGAATTTTTTCGTAGAGATAGCGAGTGGCGCGATCGCCCAAACTTTCCGCCTGTGACGCTTGGCTGCGAATATGCTTGATAATGGCTTGTTCTGCTTCCAGATCGTGTTGCACCATCTGTCTGCAACTAAAAACACCATCCGGTTCCGGGGTGAAGCAGCACAATTCGGCGAGTTTGGTAAAGCTGACTACAGGAATGCCACCCAAACCATTCAGACGTTCGCCAATTTCATGGGCGTGTCCTTCTACCTCTCCGTAGCTTTTCTCAAAGAATTCGTGCAGCTGATAGAATTCGGAACCTTCAACGACTAAATGATGTTTCTGGTATTGCAGATACAGCGCCTGGAAACTTGCAAACGCGATGTTGAACCCTTCGCAGATAGGTGTAGTAACAGATTGCTCCAGCAAAACTGGATTGTCGTACACTCGATCGGCAGACCGTAGCAAACCTACAGCTTGAGTCATGGTTTTCCTCTCTTTCCCTTGGGATACTCGGTTGCAGCTACTGTAAATTTATCACTCTTCCCTTATCAGTCAAGAGCTATTTTTTAGCTTGATAACATTAATTCTCAATAATTAAGAACTGCTTAATTTCCGGATGCTGTCAGCTATCAAGTACTAAAATTCTCAGTAGCTGTGTCTGCTACAAATTGAGATAAATTCACAGTAAGGAAAAAAATCAAAATTTGATAACTTTTGTGCATCGCACTTAATAGTTAAATTGCTCATGTTGGCTTTAGGCAATTTGGCATCGGTCTAGCTTGGACGCCATGATGGCAGCGTGACGCCACCACTGATATCCGCCTATCCAACTCCGCGACGGTAGGTGTCCCAAAGGCGCTGATAAACTAAATTTTAAATAGGGGCTGCGAGCATCGTGACTTGGCCAACCGATGCGATCGCAAAATTGAGCGTAGTCTTCCTCTACCAGCTCGAAAATTTGTTTTTGCACACTCCAACCGAAGTGCCCTTTGCTGAACTTCACCCACAGTCTGTCAATTATCTCCAAATCCTCACAAGGTAACTTTTCGATATCCCCTGTTTGTAGATAATTGCTGGGCGATTTTCTCAATATATGACACATTACTGTCCAAGTTTCTTTATCTGCCTGTTCCCATTTACCGGCAGCGAGTAAATACTGTAACCTGCTGTAGTCAACCCCCGCTTCGGAAATCAAGTTGCCGCGCTGTATCTGTCCAATTTGAGGACGGAAAAGTTTGGTAAAAAAGTTAACACTGGGAGGTGGTGCGGCTTGTTGCGGTTGGCGAGGCGTTTTTGGAGTTGCTTCTATCGCCTGCATAACTTCTGCAACAGATTTGTAGCGCTGGCTGACCGTACTTTTGACTAATCTATCGAGAATCCGACCCAAGCGATCGCTTACTTGTGTACCCTGCGGTAAAAAATCTCGCCACACCCAACGATTTTCTACTGCATCAAACATATCCAAAGGCGGAACACCAGTCAGCAAGTAAATGCAGCTAACACCCAAACTGTAGAGATCGCTAGCAGGCAATGCTTTGCCCTTCATTTGTTCGGCTGCTACATATTCTGGAGTTCCTACCGCAGTACCAGTACGATATAAAGCAGTATCGGTAATCACTTTGGCAACACCGAAATCGATCAGTATGAGTTTGCCATCTTTCCGACATCGCATGATATTTGCCGGTTTGATATCGCGGTGCAGTATATTGCGATCGTGGACATATTTCAGCACTGGCAGCAAATCTCGCAGTAATTCCCAAATCTGGGTTTCGTTAAAAACTCCCTTTTGCTGTGACTCCTGTTGTAATGTCTGTCCGTCTATGAACTCCTGTACTAAATAAAGCCGCTTTTGCTGCTCAAAGTGGCCAAGCAGCGCCGGAATTTGTGGATGTTTGCCCAATTCGTTTAAACGCGCCGCCTCTTGGTGAAATAATTGTGTCGCTTTTTTTATCACCAAAGTATTTTGATTCCCCTCAAGATAGAGTTGCTTAATTACGCAACGCTGCTTAGAGGGATGATTTTCATCCACAGCTAAAAAAGTTCTGCCAAATCCGCCCTTACCAATAGGTTTGAGCGGTCGATACTGCTGTTTGAGCAACAATGGGGAACCGCAGCTCAAGCAAAATTGAGCGTTATCTGGGGCTTGGGGATTTTGGCATCCAGGGGTGAGACAGTAACTCATCTTTAGGGCGTCGGGGCTAGGGGCTAGGGTCTAGGGAAGAGGGAGAGGGGAGAGGCAGAAATTTTGACTTTTGACTTTTGACTTTTGACTTTGGATTACTGGGCTTCGGCTTGATAGATGTAGAAATTTTGAAATGCTCCTAATGTTTCGACGTGATAACCGGGTAGTAACGGGTGTATAGCTAAATCTGTCCTATAAATGCTGAAAAAGACAAAATTATGCCTATAGGTGTTCTCTGCTATGATACGCTTAAGTTTGGGACGTCCGGTATCAACCAGTTTTTTGCATTCGCGCTCTAAAAAGTTATTGAAACCTTTGGGAGCTTCGGTACAGACGTTAGTTTTTAAGTAGCTGCTCAGCTGCCCGCCAGCATACTCTTCATAATCGGACTGGCTGGGATTGCTGGCTACCATCGATAACCCCAGTCCAGCTAAAGCTATACTGACCGCCAATTTGAGAATGTTTAAGCTTTTCATCGCGTTAACGGGTGTTTCAGTTCTAGGTTAGCCGAGAAAAATTTGCAAATATAAGGAAAGCTCTGGATCGATTTCACTGAGAAGTGCTATACTAGGTTTCGCAACGGCGAGCGTAGCCAAGTGGTTAAGGCAGTGGATTGTGGTTCCACCACTCGGGGGTTCGAGTCCCCTCGTTCGCCCTCCCATCGCAAGTTCAGGTACCTCAACGGCATTGGCTACTATTCGGTTTGATGTACTGGGATTTCGATCGCAAACTCTGCTCCCTGTCCTGGTGAGGAACAACACAATAGTTGTCCTCTATGTTTTTGTACGACTATTTGGTAACTAATCGATAATCCCAGTCCGGTACCGCTACCGGGAGGCTTGGTCGTAAAAAATGGGTCAAATAGACGCGATTGTACCGACTCCGGAATTCCTGGGCCATTGTCTGCAATCCGAATTCTGACGGTATGGGAACCTATCAATTCCGTGCAAATGCGAATAGTTGGTAATTGATACTGGCTGGTGGCTAGTGGGTTAGATTGAGATCCGCTAGTCAGTAACGAATATTGAGTAACTTGTTGTAAAGCGTCGATCGCATTATTTAATATGTGCATAAAAACTTGGTTTATCTCGCTTGCATAACAAGTAACTAAAGGTAAATTTCCATAATCTTTAATTACTTGAATAGGCGGATGTGTTTCTGTTTCGCGGAGTCGATGCTGCAACATTAGCAAAGAGTTATCTATTCCCTCATGGATGTTGACTGGCTTCATTTCTGCTTCATCAAGCCTGGAAAAGTTACGTAAGGAAATTACCAGATGCTGAATGCGTTCTGCACCTCTGTGCATTGCGCCGATAATGTTATGCGTATCGTTAAGCAAAAAATTTAAGTCTATAGTGTCAACAATTTGTTGAATTTTTGCCGTCATTTTGGGGGATTCTTCTTGATAAGCTTCTAGCAAGCTAACCAAATCTTTAATATATTCTCTAATGTAAGTGATATTGCCATAAATTGAATTGATTGGATTATTAATTTCATGAGCTATTCCTGCTACCAACTGTCCCATTGCAACCATTTTTTCATTTTGAACAAGTTGCACTTCGGCATTTTTTAATTCACCTAAAGTTTTTTCGAGTAAAATATTTTTTTCCTGAAGTTTTATTTGTAGCGATCGCAGTTTAAGCTGATTGCCAACACGCGACAAAACTTCTGCCTCCTGAAACGGTTTGGTAATATAGTCGGCAGATCCAACATCAAAAGCTTTTACTTTGTCCAATACATCATTAAGAGCGCTAATAAAAATTACAGGAATATCGCGAGTTTTTTCATTTGCTTTCAGCTTTTGACAAACTTCATAGCCATCCATACCAGGCATCATCACATCGAGTAAAATCAGATCTGGTAACACAGTTTGGCACGCCGTCAAAGCCATCTGACCGTTTAAAGCTTTGCGAACTACGTACCCTTTTTCGGTTAGCATAGCTGACAAAAGGCGTAAGTTATCTCGTGTATCGTCAACTACGAGAATATTTTCTGCGTAAGGTTCTGTTAGATCGCTGTTCATGTTAAATTTTGCTCAAGCTTAAAATTGACGCCGAGAGAAAATGAGGATAGAAATGCTTAACAGCAGCGCAATGTAAATCAATCCATAGATAAGATTTATCAGCATCACTCCCGCATGGGGGAATAGCTGAATACCATAAACCGCTTCATTTTTAAAATCAAATTTTGTTAAGTCTGGCAATACGAGGTAAATTCCTCGCGTCAAACTTTCTATGCTGGCATTTTTAGATATTTGACCCAACTTGACTATATCTGGGCTAAGGTGTCCCATCAAATACACAGCTAAAGTTAAGAAGGTCGCTAGTAGCGAACTGGTAAATACCCCAAATAAAATTGCCACAGCACTTAGTAAAGAAAGTTCGACAAACAAATAAAAAATTGCAACTAATATGCTCCAGAACGGCGAAGGAATCCGGTTGAGTATAATAACTAAAAAATAAATTACAGTCAGGGAAGCTAGCAGCACTCCCAGTACTGCCGACAAACCTAAGTGTTTGCCAATAATGAATTCTGCTTTACCGATCGGCTTAGCCATTAATACTAGAACTGTCCGCTTTTCAATTTCTTTGTTTACCAGTCCGGTGCCAACAAATATAACCACGACTAAGCCAATTAAAGCAATGCCAGCCAAACCGAGATCCAGGGTAATTTTGTTTTCGGTACCAGCTGCTACTCGAGGTAATAGCAACGCAGCAGCAAAGAACACTATGGCGAATAAACCGAGTAAATAGAGAACCCGATCGCGAATCACTTCTCGAAATACGTGCGTCGCTATTACTAATATCCTGGCGTGACTCATATCAATTTTAGTTTTTAGATTTTAGAGTATGATACTATGACTTTGAAGACTTAGGTTGTCCCTTAATAGGAGAAGTAACAGGCCCACAGATAACTCTCGTGAGGGTTACAGGTGAAGATACCGCTATACTTACTGCTGGGGTTGTACGATTGACAGCAGAACGCGATCGTCTCAATCTTAGGATATTCTCCCGCGTACTGGGTAAATAGCTGCCTTCTATAGTAACTGGTGAAATTCGACAAGTTTTTTTGATATGATAACCTTCAGGCATAGAACCCAGACCTTGCCACTTCCCTAACAGTTGTAGATTATACCCTATTTGGCTTGGCAAAAACTTAGTTTCAAAGCTCCACATAGAATTTTCTTCAGCAGGAAGAAGTTTTTTCATTACTTCGTCTGCCAGGATTGCTACTCGCTTATCCGCATCTATTAACCATCTTTCTGCCTGCGGCCAAGGTTGATTATCTATTTGTGTTTTTATTTGAGAATCTATGGCATCTAAAACGCTCGCACCTCTCGAAGTTGTATTGGATAAATATGCTATTTTTATCACAAATGTACTTTGACTAAAATTATCAACAAGTAAACTTGGATATCGTTGTAACCAATCCTGGATGAAAAAATTAAATTGTAACCAGCAACTAATCAGAACGTGAATTAAAAATAATATCACCAGTCTTTGGCCACTTGCTGGCGAAGGAATTTTAAACTTTCCTCCCGGGTGCATCAATTCCGCCATTACAGCAATAATTCCCGACAGAATAGGCCAAATTACCAACGCAAAATCCTGTATTCTATTGCTGGAAATGCTAAACAAAAAAATAGACATTAATGCTCCAGAAATCCAAGGACTCAGAGCAATGCCACCAATAATTAAAGGTTTTTCTATGGCAAATAAAACCGAACTTATGAGTAAAAATAACCAACTTACCAAGGCGAGTATGTTTTGTAAAGATGCTATTGTAAATACAGCAATCGACCAAATCAATAAACTAATTATAAATCCAGTTTGCCAAGAAAATATTTGAGGTGGTTTGATTAGCTTTACAAAAATACTTACCCATTTACTTATTTCTTTCATTTTGCTCAAAAACGATAACTAGAGGATTTGGATAAAAAAACAAAGAAAAAGTATAAGGCTTTGGCTGCAAGCATTGGCTAAGAAGAGACTATTAGGTTCAATGACTTTAAGGTTGGTAATATCTGATTCAAAATCTGTTTTGTTTGAGAGGTTACTCCTCAGTATTTTATTTAGTTCTATTAATAAATTAAAACAAATAAACTCAATTAAGAAAGTTAATAAAAACACTAAAAAAGCCAAAAATGTGCTATTAAAGTAAATGCTGCTAGAGAGAAAAAATGATGGTGTGAAAAAATTACCAAACAAGATAAAATTGATTAATTGTTTTTGTAATAATTGAGGTAGCAATGGTTCCAAAAAAAAGAAAATCAGCCAGCCGAATATAGTGGACAATAAATTAACAGATGTTGCATAATCTATGCTAACTCTACGGGATAAACCGAGCCTTTTCTGCAAAACGAATGATTCTACAGCGATCGCGATCGACAAAAACAGAACTTGGAACATAATCGCCCGCAAAGGCAAAACAACTGCAAACATAGATGTGATAGAGATGGATTGCAGATTTTAGCCGAAATTTGCATCTAAAATCCCAAATTCGCGATTTTTTAAGCTTTATTCCCCATGCAGTATTCGGTTGTGTTGAATAAAGACTAATGACTGTGACACCATTAGCTATATATTAGTTAACTCCGACAATCTCGACTACTAAAGTATGACTAGAACAGGAATTGGTATTCGCACGGCTCAGATACGTCCGGAACGCATTCTGGGTCAAATACACGTATATGATGGCGCGGGTAAAGGAAAATCTAGAGCAGCGCTGGGAGTGGTTTTGCGCTCGATTGGATTGGGTATCAATGCAAAAGTTTACAATAGAGTGTTGCTGCTGCGTTTTCTCAAAGGGCCGGGACGTACTTACGATGAAGATGGCGCGATCGCAGCTTTACAGCAAGGATTTCCCCATTTAATCGATCAGGTGAGGACGGGGAGATCCGAATTTTTCGGGCCAGAGGAAATCACCCGGTTCGATCGAATCGAAGCGCAACGCGGTTGGGACGTGGCCAAAGGGGCGATCGCATCCGGTTTATATTCCGTGATTGTCTTAGACGAACTTAACCCAGTTTTGGACTTGGGTTTGCTCTCCGTCGATGAAGTTATCCACACCCTCAAACACAAACCGGAACACTTAGAAGTAATTGCTACAGGGAGAGCCGCACCGCCAGCGCTGCTGGATATCGCCGATTTGCATTCAGAAATGAAGCCTCACTACCATCCGATGTCTTTGGAACAAGGTATTGAAGGTATAGAAATTTATACTGGTGCCGGTAAAGGCAAATCTACCAGCGCCTTGGGGAAAGCTTTGCAGGCGATCGGCAGAGGTATCAGTCAGGACAAATCTCACCGCGTCCTGATTTTACAATGGCTCAAAGGTGGCGCTGGCTATACAGAAGATGCGGCGATCGCCGCTTTGCAGCAAAGCTATCCAAACTTAGTAGACCATCAACGCTGCGGGGGAGATGCGATCGTCTGGCGGGGACAGCAGCGAGAGATAGACTACGTAGAAGCAGAGCGAGGGTGGGAAATCGCCAGAGCTGCGATCGCTTCCGGTCTGTATAAAACGATCATCCTCGACGAACTCAACCCCACTGTTGACTTAGAGCTGCTACCTCAAGAACCGATCGTGCAAGCGCTGCTACGCAAACCACGCGATACGGAAATCATTATCACGGGTAGGTGTTTAAATACACCAGCATATTTCGATTTGGCCAGCGTTCATTCGGAAATGATCTGTCACAAACATTATGCCGATCGAGGTGTCGAACTCAAACGCGGAGTGGATTTTTAACAGGCGATATCAAAAATGTTAATAACTCAAGTTGCAGCTTTAGATTAAGTACGGTGCGTCAAGCGATCGGCAACTTTCAGAAACCCGGTTTCTTGAAAAAACCGGGTTTTTTTGGAGAGCAATTTTCGTTAAAGGTTCGGCAAATTATTGGGGTCGATACCCTGAGATCTCAAATAAGCCATTAGCCTTTCTTTTTCCTGACGTTCCTGTTCGATTTTTTCTACCGCCCAAGGTAACAAATTACCATCTTTATCCCACCACCTTAACCAATAGCCAGTTCTTGCTTCTTTTGTGCCTTGCCAAGTTCCTAAAAACAATCCCATTGTTTCAATCCAATGGCGACCATTTTCATCAGGTTGCTTTAATTCATAGCGCCCATTTTCTAGTAGATAGTATTCTAATAACCCGCCATCTGGGTCAAATATTGCGTAAATTGGTATTTGCAATATTTGTTCGTAGAAAAACCATTTTCCAGGTGGATAGGTGCGTTTAACAGAATATTCGCCCCCATCTTTATCGGATAAAAATTCTATGACGATCGCTGGTACTTCCCCTTCTAAATTGGGTGTATAACTTTGGCGTTCTGGTAAAATCTCTTTGACTGATGCTACATATACCCAATCTGGTGCTTTCGCGATAAATTGCCCATTGATTGTGGCACACAAAGCAAAGTTAGAGGCGATTAACATTTGTGGTTGAATGAAACCACTAATTTCTAAACTTTCCCGTAAAGCACCTGCTAAAAGTGGTTGTCCTGTATTTTCCACTGGTTCATCCTCTAACTGAAAATCATCAGGTAAAGCCTCCCAAGAAATAACCATGCCTGGGGGTGATTTCGTTTCGCTGAGTAGAGTTGACATAAACGCTACTTTTGGGTTGATTTGTTTTGATTTTATCAAAGTTTTAGTGGTTAGGTTTTGAGTGAGATTCAGAAACCCGGTTTTTTAGAAAAACCGGGTTTCTAAAGCCTTAACGAGTACTTGCTATTTCTTACCGAAATGAGGCAATATAGAGAAAAATCATATCTATAGGTCAAACTATGCCCCCAAGCCGTAAATTAGCTGACTTAGAACAAACCCTGGATTCCTTATATGAAACTCTCGGTGAGGCCCAAAAGCGCCTTGCTTATGCTAATGATATCTTTGAAAAGAACTCAATAAAGCAAAGAATTCGCAAGGAAGTTTTACCAGAATTGCATCAAGTTGAAGCAGAATATTGGCAACTGCTGGCGCAAGAAGCACGCAATTGCGATGTGCCAGAAGATGATGCGAGTCTTGCCATTGTGGAAATTGTGCCGGAAGTTCAAATAATTCAAAGCCAACCTAGTGCTAACTATGCTGATGAATTCATGCAGTTGTTAAAGGAAATTCGGGATAAGTTAAACGAACCAGGGACACCTGCGGCGGCTAAGGCGAAATTTACTTTGAGTTTAATTCCAGGCATTCTTTCTTATGAGGTGGAACTGGATACGGAAAACTCGTTGAGAAGGGTTTTTCAGCCGATTAGACAACTGTTTCGGAGAGAAATCGAAAAAAAGTAATTAGCGCCGATGATTCTCCCTATCGGGGTTTGTCGGTATTTCGGGAGCAGGATGAAAAGTTTTTCTTTGGGCGGCAGAAGTTTGTCGATAGTTTAGTTGAAGTTGTCTATCGACAGCCGTTAGTCACTGTCATTGGTGCTTCTGGTAGCGGCAAATCTTCGGTTGTATTTGCGGGACTGATTCCCAAGTTGAAAGAAAAGAGAAATTGGCTGATTGAGTCTTTTCGTCCTCAGAATCAACCTTTTTTTGGACTTGCTTCGGCGCTGGTGCGGTTGCTGAAGCCGGATTTAGACGAAATTCAGCAGCCTGGTAGAGCAGCCGAACTGGTAGCAGATTTGAAAGGGAAGTTGACGCTGCCACAGGTGGTGGCAAGTATTTTGGCACGCAATCCCGGCAAACGGTTGCTGTTAGTAATTGACCAGTTTGAAGAACTTTATAATCCGCGCAACGATACGGAGCAACAGCCGTTTGTGGATGCGTTGCTGGCAGCTATTGAGTCTGCACCGAACGATTTGACGGTGGTGTTGACGCTACGGGCTGATTTTTTGAGTTACCTGCTGAATTACCCAACTTTTGGAGCAGCGTTACAGCAGCATAAGCCGGAGTTTCTCGGTGCGATGAACCGGGAGGAGATGCGGGAAGCAATTGAGCGTCCGGCAGAGAAAGTGGGTGTAAAATTGGAGGATGGACTGACTGAGCGAATTCTGGATGCGGTGAAGCGGGAACCGGGAAATCTGCCTTTGCTGGAGTTTGCTTTAGAGCAGTTGTGGAGGAGACAGAAAAACAATCGGCTCACCCATGATGCTTACGAGGATATCAAAGGTGTGGAGAAGGCGCTGGCTGGGTATGCACAAGCGGTGTATGAGGAACTGACTCAGAAGATTGACGGGAAACAGATACAGCAAATCTTTATCCAGTTGGTGCGTGTGGGGGAAGGGACGGAGGATACGCGACAACTGGCTACCCGTGCTGAGGTGGGAGGGGATAACTGGGATTTGGTGAAGCAGTTAGCTGATAAGCGTTTGGTGGTGACGGGACGCAATGAGGCGACTGGGGAAGAAACGGTTGAGGTTGTACATGAAGCTTTGATTCGGGAATGGGGTTTGTTGCGTCAGTGGATTGATGAGAATCGGAAAAATTTGATTCAAAAACGGGAAATTGAAGATGCTGCTAAGAGGTGGCGAGATAGGGGGAAGGCGAAGGATTATTTGCTTGGGGGGAAAGTGTTGACTCAGGCGATGGTGTTTCAGAAACAGGAAGGTGGAAATCTAAGGTTATCGGATTTGGGGAAAGAATTTATTCGGAAAAGTTTGAGACACAGACGAATCGGAACCCTCAAAACAGCTAATCTTTTTACAGTTCCTCTTTTCATTGCATTTGTAGCTGCTATTCCATTTTGGAGAAAAGCTGCCGAACAGAAGGCTTGGGAGACAATTAGAACTCGTGGTTTAGGAACACGAGAAGCATTGGAGTTGTTGACAGAGGGATGCCAGAAGCGCAAATCTTTACAGTGGATACCTAATTACTTAAAAGCTCTCTTGTTTGGCAACTGTGCCAACTTTATTGGTATCGACCTCATGTATGCCAAGCTCAGCGATGCAGACCTCAGCCGTGCTAACCTCAGCCGTGCTAACCTCAGCCGTGCTAATCTCAGCCGTGCTAATCTCAGCCGTGCTAACCTCAGCCGTGCCGACCTCAGTCGTGCCGACCTCAGTCGTGCTAACCTCACCGATGCCAATCTCAGCGGTGCTAACCTCAGCGATGCAGACCTCAGTCTTGCCAACCTCAGCCGTGCTAACTTACTCTTTACTGACTTCAGTAATGCAAATCTTCTCGTTACCATCCTCGTCGGTGCCAACCTCAGCGAGGCCAACCTCTTCCGTGCCATCCTCGTCGGTGCCAACCTCAGCGAGGCGAACCTTAGCAAGATCAACATCAGCGAGGCTTACTTCGACTGTATTACAGTTCACAGTCCGGTTAACAGTGAACGACGCTGTACCAAATTCACAAATTCTAAAAACCTAACTCCCGAACAAGTTAAATCTGCTAAGAATTGGGAGCAAGCAATATACGATGAAGAGTTTCGTAAAAAGCTAGGCTTGAAATAGAAAGCGGGAAGATGGGGGAATCGTTTTTGACCGTCGAAAGGTAACAGCAGCATCGGAGGTTTTTCAATGATGTCAGTGGAGATAGAAACTTTTGTTGAGAGACGGTTGGGAGTTTCGCAAAAAGCGATTAGTGAATTTTGTCAGCGTTGGCAGATGATTGAATTTGCTGTATTCGGTTCTGTTCTGAGGTCAGATTTTTGTTTTGATAGTAACCTTTGCACCGGAAATCAGCCCGCCTGCGATTCAAATCGTTGGCAACGCTTGCAGCCCGCCAGGGGTTCAAAGCCCAGGCTAATAGCGAAAGTCCATTGAAGTGGACTGAAGAATTATTGATAAGTTTTTGGTTTTTCAGTCGGTTTTAACCGACTTTTGCTATTAGCCCGGAAATTGATTTCCGGGCGGGTGTGGACAACATCACCGAGAAACTTTTTAACATTATCATTGATTTTCGAGTGGGTGTGGATGGAAAAACGATATGCTTTTTTTTGGATGTGGGGAAAGTGCGATCGCATATATCGCTCTTTTGTCATCAAAGTAACAAAAGAGCGATAATTAACGCAAAATAACGATCGCGTGAACTTCTTTTGAGTGCGATCGATCTAAATATCTGGATCTATCCCTAAATCTCGCAATCGTTGAGCTAATCGATCGGCCCGTTGAGCTTCCTGCGCGGCCCGTTGAGCCTCATATTTAACCTGTTCTTCAGGCGTCAAATAACGTTTTCCCTCAGCGTCATACCAATACAACCATTCTCTTGTCACCCCAGAATAATTTCCCCTCTCACAACCAATTCCTAAACCTATTTCCGGCATCCAAATTGGATTTCCTGACTGTAATTCATAGTTGCCATTAACTAATTTATGGACTTCCAAACGTGGTTTGCGGCGACGGCGGGAGGAATAAATGACATAATAAAGTATGCCTAATTCTTGATATTCAACTAATTTATCGCTGTATTCCTTCCGATAGTTTTGTGAAACAACTTCTAGCACCAAAGTTGGTACGACATTTTCATCCCACAATACATAACTGGGACGTAATTCTTCATCATAAAACCGTTCCACACCTAAACTTAAGAAAGCATCTGGTACGATCGCGGGGTAGTCAGGGTGATAATAAATACCCATATCGATGCCAAAAAACCAATCCATGCGTTCTGCCCAAAGAATGAGCAAAATTGCCTTTAGCAACCCTGGTATTAATTCTTGCAGTTCATTATCCACAGGTGTCTCATCAGAATCAGGTAGTTCTTCGGCAGAGGGCAAGTATCTCGGCAGCTGGTGCTTTAACATAGCAGCTTTCCCTAAAACTCACTTACAGCTTTTAATTTTATCAAATTTTTTTTGGTTAAATTGGAGGGGCAATTTATGAATTGTCCTTACAATCTGATTTGGGCATGGCGAGCTAGTTATGGTACAAACTCTGGAAAATGTGGAATAAATTTTAATGCGATCTCAGCACATTCAGATGAAGAAAGGAAGAACTATATTATCAGGAATAATGTTAAGAAGGTGAGTAAACTTAAAGTTTACTCACCTATAGTAGCAGATTGCAATTATAGCAATTCTAAACGATCCGTAAAAGCTGCTTTCCTTTCTGTGCGCCCTTTACAGTTAATTAGCGCTCAAAATCGACCATTTCACGGTTTGAGTACCGCTGTTGTCATAATATACGCCTTGTTGGTCGTTGTTGATGAAGGATACAGTTTCGCCCGGTTGAAGCTCAACTTTTTGTCCTTTGCCGTGAGCAACAGCTTGGTCATTTTTGAGAGCGACTAATGCAGCTGGTTTGATGTGGGAGAAACGCACATAGGGTTCTCGTCCGGAATTCTCCGGATTGCCATTAGCATCTACTGGATTGGCAAATATCCATGAGTCACCGTAGTTCCAGTCGCCCTCGGCTTGAATTTGCAATGTTATCTTTATATCGGATTCGTTAGTTAAGCTGGGAAGGTTTTGTTCCTCATTTGCGTAAACAGTAAGTTCGCCTGTGGGTAGTTCATAAGTTTTATTGTCCGGCTTAGAGACAATAGAACCTTCTTTTTGAACGTGTACGGGTAAAGGAATTGTCCGTTGGAATTTTCCATAGCGGAATTCCGATCGGAAAAATCCTTTGTCTTCAGCTTTGTGTTCGTAGCGGTGTTCGCCCGCAATAGAAACAGCTTCCCGCGTGACTTGGATATCTAAATCTTTTGCTTCCATACCGGGAAGTTGCACCCGCAGGATTAGGTTAGTATCTCTGTCTTGAAGTTCAACCGCAGGTATCCAAGTCATCTCCGACTGTTGGTTGTTTCCTGCTAATTCCTCAAACAACTCGTCAAACTGACGGCGTAAGGTTTCTATTTCTCGGAATGGTTGCCAACGTATAAGTGCCATACGTCAATTACCTCCGTAATAGACTTGATTAACTAAGTTGTTTTGGTTCTTGAGTAACACGATTGAATCTATTTTGCCTGGGGCAAGTAAATAGTTTTAGCTGAAGGTTGATAACATCTCTAACTGATTTACTTGCCTTTAATTTCATGTTCTCCTAACAGCACAATTTCGTCAGTGGGGAAAACCCTACTTATGCAGTGAGACTTTCACTACTCCACCCATTCCCAGCAGCTGATGTTAAAGCCGAAACCTTGTAGTGCGATCGCACCCACGTAGCCAGGAAAAGGGTTTAAATGCTGGAGGAACCAAGCTGTGGCTAATTGTCGATCGCCTTTAATGCTGAGTAGCCTAGCCGGTTCTCCCGGCGCTAAGGAAACATTAAACTCATCTAGGGGTAAAGCTAAGCCATCGCCAATTGCTTTGATGTAAGCTTCTTTGCGAGTCCAGCAATTAAAAAATGCAGCTTGTTTTTGACTGGGATCGATGTCGCGCAACACGGCATATTCTCGCTCAGAAAAGAAACGCTTGGCAATTTGTTCCGCATCTTCCATCGGACGGATTTGTTCGATATCGATACCGAGTTCGCGATCGCTTGTAACCGCATATAAAGCGACCCCATCAGAGTCAGATAAATTAAATCGAATTGTATCCCCACCGCAGCTTTTTGCCAATGCAGGTTTGCCGCGATAAGCATAATCAAAGTGCAATCGATCGGGCGACATATTCAAGTAGCGACCCAACAGCGTTCTGAGAATGCCACGGCGAACAATGAAACGTTTTTTATGCTGCTCAAAATAAAAGCGATCGGCCCTCTTTAGCTCATCCGCAGAGAGAGTTTGTGCCAACTGTAAAACCCGCATCTCTGGCAAGTCAAGATCGGCACACCAAATATGAATATCATTACTCGACAATGTAAAGTCTGCTGGTGGAGTATCCCAGAGACAACCAGAAACAGCCATTATTAGTTATCCTTTACGAGGGAGAAACAAAAGAGAGATTATGTCAAATTTTTCCGAAAATCCAAATACAGATAATCTAGTCAAAGTCAATCTTCCTCAAGAAGAAGATGTTTTCATTTTTCCTGCCTCTTTTGCTCAGCAACGACTCTGGTTTATCGACCAATTGGTTCCCGGTAATAGCTTTTATAATGTGCCGACAGCAATTCGTCTGACAGGTTCGCTCAAGGTAACCGCATTAGAGCAGACATTGAATGAAATTATACGACGACACGAAGCTTTGCGTACCGCATTTGGGATGATGGAGGGGCAACTGGTGCAGGTAATTGCTCCTACTTTTAACACATCCCTATCCGTATTCGACTTGCGGCATTTGCCGACAGAAGAACGGGAGGTGGAAGCAAAGCGCATCGTCACCGCAGAATGCGATCGATGTTTCGATTTATCGACTGGCCCATTGCTGCGATCGATGCTGCTTCAGCTTGCCGATACAGAACATATTTTATTGCTGAATATGCACCATATTATCTGCGATGATTGGTCGATTGGGGTACTAATTCGGGAACTGAGCGCTATCTACACAGCGTTTGCACAAAACCAGCTTTCTTATCTGCCAGAATTACCTTTACAATATGCAGATTTTGCTCACTGGCAGCGCGAATGGTTGCAAGGAGAAATGTTGGCAAATCAGTTAGCTTACTGGCGACAGCAATTAAACGGAATTTCTATATTAAATTTACCTACAGACAAACCTATATCGGCCAAACAAAGCTATCAAGGAGCCAGGGAATTTTTAGAATTACCAAAACATTTAGCAGATGCCCTAGAAACACTTGCTCAGCAAGAAGGCGTTACCTTATTTATGACATTGCTGGCGGCATTGCAAACCTTGCTTTACCGCTACACCCATCAAGAAGATATTGCAGTCGGTTCGCCGATCGCCAATCGTAACCGCAGCGAAATTGAAGGATTAATTGGTTTTTTTGTCAATAGTTTGGTGTTGCGTACAAACTTAAGTGGAAACCCAACTTTTCGGGAAATGCTAGCGAGAGTCAAACAAGTAACGCTGGGAGCCTACAGCCACCAAGATTTGCCTTTTGAAAAGTTAGTTGAGGAACTGCATCCAGAGCGAAACTTGAGCCGACATCCGTTATTTCAAGTGGTGTTTGGTTTCGAGAATGCCCCAATGTCTGCGCTAGAACTGCCCGGTTTATTGCCTAGTTTTATGAATATTGATTTTACCACAACTCGCTTTGATTTGGAATTGCATTTGTGGAAGTGTTCGGAGGATTTCCGAAGTTTATGGGGAGGAAAGTGGGAGTATTCGGAGGGGATTAGAGGCGTAGTGGTTTACAACACGGATTTATTCGATCGAGCCACGATTGTGAGGATGTTGGGACATTTTAAAACGCTGCTGTCAGGTATCGTTGCCAACCCAGAACAACGGATTGCTAATTTACCGTTATTGAGCGAAGCTCAACTATATAAGATATTAGTGGAATGGAATAACACGCAGGCAGATTATCCTCAAGATAAGTGTATACATGAATTATTTGAAGAAAAAGTGGAGCAATATCGTGATGCGATCGCAGTTAGTTTTGCAGGCAAGCAACTTACTTACGGAGAGTTAAATATACGCAGCAACCAACTAGCGCATTATCTCCAAAATTTAGGTGTAGCTTCGGAAGTTTTAGTCGGCATCTGTATGGAGCGTTCTGTAGATGCGATCGTCGGGTTATTGGCTATCCTAAAAGCGGGGGGAGCTTATGTGCCTTTAGACCCAACTTATCCGTGCGATCGCTTAAATTTTATGCTAGAAGATGCCCAAGTTTCAATTTTGCTAACACAAGAGAATTTGGTTAAGTATTTCGACAAGTTCTCCAAGCCAGTCGTTGATATAAATAAAGACTGGGAAATTATCGAGCGAGAAAGCAAAGAAAACCCAAACAGCAGCGTGACAAGCGATAATTTAGCTTATGTAATTTACACTTCTGGTTCTACAGGAAAACCCAAGGGAGTAGCCGTTACTCACAAAGCTGTAAATCGCCTTGTCTGCAACACAAACTATGTGCAAATAGCACCCGAAGATAAAATTGCCCAAGCCTCCAATACTTCCTTCGACGCAGCGACATTCGAGATTTGGGGAGCGTTACTTAACGGCGCTCAACTTGTGGGAATTAGCAAAGAGATCGTCCTTTCGCCAAACGAATTGGAATTGCAACTTCGCCAAAAAAAACATTAGTATTTTATTTTTGACTACAGCCTTATTCCAACAAATTGCCAGAATTGCTCCCCAAGCTTTTACTGGGTTGCGATACTTGCTATTTGGCGGTGAGAATGTCGATCTCAGATGGGTGCAAAAAGTTTTGAAAAAAGGAGTGCCAAAGCACTTAATTCATGTTTATGGCCCTACAGAAAGTACAACCTTTTCATCTTATTATCCCGTGCAGGAAATACCAGAATCGGCCACATCTATTCCCATCGGTCGCCCGATCGCCAACACGCAAATTTATCTGCTGGATGCACATTTACAGCCTGTACCTATTGGCATTGTTGGCGAATTGTACATTGGCGGTGATGGACTGGCGCGAGAATATTTACACCGTCCCGAATTAACTGCCGATCGCTTTATTTCCGTTCCAGATCCAAGAAACCCGGTTTCTTGGAGAAACCGGGTTTCTGTCGAAGAAACCCGGTTTATGTCAGCGCGTCTTTATAAAACTGGTGACTTAGCCCGCTATAAACCAGATGGCAATATTGAGTTTTTAGGGCGCATCGATAATCAAGTCAAAATTCGCGGTTTCCGCATTGAATTAGGAGAAATTGAAGCCGTACTTTGTCAGCATCCAGAAGTAGCAGAAGCTGTTGTAATTGTCAAAGAAGAAGTACCGGGCGATAAGCACTTGGTAGCTTACATCGTTCCTGAAAAACAACTAATTAATCCAAAATCCAAAATCCTCTCTTGCGAAGGTGGGCATCGTGACGGTCACCGCCAAGACGCCCACTTCGCGCAAAATCCAAAATCGTATGACTGGCGCGAGTTCGCGAAACAGAAATTACCAGACTACATGGTGCCTTCAGTTTTTGTGATGCTGAAATCCGTACCGCTGACATCGAACGGCAAAGTCGATCGCACTGCCTTACCTACGGTAGATACGCTCAGTTTTAATATAGAAGAAAATTATATAGCACCTCGCACTTCTGTCGAAGAGGTGCTAGTAAAAATTTGGGCTAAAGTTTTGGGAAGACAGCAGTTAGGTGTCCAAGATAACTTTTTTGAATTGGGCGGACATTCTTTACTCGCAACTCAATTAACTTCGCGAATACGCGATGCTTTCCAAATAGATTTGCCTGTACGCATATTGTTTGAAGCACCCACTGTGGCGAGTTTAGCTAGGTACATTGAAACAATGTCTTGGGCAGCGAAAAATTTGGATAGCAGTAACTCTACGACAAACGATCGAGAAGAGGTAGAATTTTGAATATAGTTGAGTTTTTATCCCAGCTTCGCAGTCTAGATATTCAGGTTTTTGTTGATAGCGATCGCATTCGTTGCAATGCGCCTGAAGGAGTTATCACACCTGAACTGCGTGCGGAAATTCAAGAACGCAAAACCGAAATTATTTTATTTTTAAAAGCTGCTAATTCCACAAGTAAAAACAATACTATATCTCTCGTACCAATTTCTCGCGATCGAAATATTCCGCTCTCATTCGCACAACAAAGATTGTGGTTTCTAGATGGTTTAGTCCCCAACAATCCCTTTTATAACGTTCCGGCAGCAGTGCGTCTCACAGGCTCGCTCAACTTAGAGGCGCTGTCACAAACTTTTAATGAAATTGTGCGGCG
The DNA here is from genome assembly GCF_014696265.1 of Aerosakkonema funiforme FACHB-1375. Taxonomy (GTDB): domain Bacteria; phylum Cyanobacteriota; class Cyanobacteriia; order Cyanobacteriales; family Aerosakkonemataceae; genus Aerosakkonema; species Aerosakkonema funiforme_A. Next base: position 21,260 of record NZ_JACJPW010000031.1, read on the forward strand.
TCACGAAGCTTTGCGTACCACTTTTGTAACAGTTGAAGGGCAACCAGTTCAAGTAATTCATCCTGCCTTAAAAGTATATCTACCCATCATCGATCTGCAAGATTTACCACTAGGAGAACGAGAAAAAAAAGCGCTACGACTGACAGCACAGGAAGCTCAAAAACCTTTCAATTTATCCACCGAGATATTGCTGCGAATAACGCTGCTGCGACTGAGCGCAACAGAACATATTCTCTTATTGAATATGCACCATATTGTCTCCGATGGTTGGTCGATCGGCTTATTAATTCAAGAACTGGCAATCCTCTACACAGCCTTTGCCAACGAGCAGCCTTCTCCTTTGCCAGAACTACCAATTCAATATGCAGATTTTGCCTATTGGCAGCGCGAATGGTTGCAAGGTAAAGTGTTAGAAACCCAACTTAGTTATTGGCGGCAACAATTAAACGCTATTTCCACACTAAATTTACCGACAGATAGACCCAGACCCGCTATTCAAACTTACCGAGGTGCGCGTAAAATTGTTCAATTACCTAAAGGTTTGAGCGCAGCGCTAGAGGCTTTTTCGCAGCAGGAAGGCGTGACATTGTTCATGACCCTGCTAGCAGCGTTTCAAATTTTACTTTATCGCTACACGCAACAAGAAAATATTACTTTAGGTTCGCCGATCGCCAACCGCAATCGCAGCGAAATCGAAGGATTAATTGGCTTTTTTGTCAATAGTTTAGTGCTGCGTACCGATTTATCGGGAAACCCAACTTTTCGGGAAGTTTTAATGCGAGTCAAAGAGGTTACTTTGGGAGCTTACGCTCATCAAGATTTGCCTTTTGAAAAGCTGGTGGAAGAACTGCATCCAGAGCGTAATTTGAACCAAAATCCTTTATTTCAAGTTGTGTTTGCGCTCCAAAACTCCCCGATGTCGCCGCTAGAATTACCAAATTTAATGTTAAGTCCGTTGCAATTTGATACTGAAACGACGCGGTTTGATTTGGAGTTTCATTTATGGGAACCATCTCCCAACAATAAGCTGTGGGTAGATAGCGCCGAAGGAATCAGCGGTTTTGTCATTTACAGTACTGATTTATTCGATGAATCTACAATTAATCGGATGTGGGGACATTTTCAAACCCTGCTTGAAGGTATTGTTGCCAATCCCGAACAACAAATTGCAGAATTATCTTTATTAACTGAATCTGAGCTACACCAGTTGTTAGTCGAATGGAATGCTACTCAAGTAGAGTATCCCAAAAATCAATGCGTTCATCAGTTATTTGAGGAGAGGGTAAAGCAAAATCCAGATGCGATCGCATTAATATTTGAAGATAAGCAACTCACATACCAAGAGCTAAATATCCGCAGCAATCAACTTGCAAATTACCTACAAAATCTGGGTGTTGGTGCAGAAGTTTTGGTAGGTATTTGTGTAGAGCGATCGTTTGATATGGTAATCGGAATGTTGGGTATCTTGAAAGCAGGTGGAGCTTATCTTCCTTTAGATCCAACTTATCCATCCGAGCGCTTAAGCTTTATCCTAGAAGATGCTCAAGTATCTGTTTTGTTGACTGAGGAACGCTGGGTTAATAGAGTGCAATCCCGCAATTCAAAACTTATTTGTTTAGACAAAGATTGGCAAACAATTGCTGAAGAAAGCAAAGATAATCCCAGTGATAATGTTACAGCAAACAACCTCGCTTATGTCATTTATACTTCTGGTTCGACCGGAGAACCTAAAGGAGTTAAAATTGAACACAAGGGATTATTAAATCTCATCTATTGGCATCAAAAAGCCTTTGCAATATCACCGCTCGACCGAGCTACACAGATTTCTGGCGTAGCCTTTGACGCTTGTGTTTGGGAAATTTGGCCTTATCTTAGTGCAGGCGCTAGCATTTATTTTCCAGATGAAGAAACTAAGCGATCGCCCGAAAATATCCGAGATTATTTAGTAGCAAATGGAATAACAATTAGCTTTTTACCCACACCTTTAGCGGAAAAAGTTTTATTATTAGAATGGCCGCACGCAGTAGCTTTACGAATCTTACTCACAGGCGGAGACAAACTACATCACTATCCTATAGCTGAATATCCTTTTCAGCTAGTTAATAACTATGGGCCAACAGAAAATACTGTTGTGACAACCTCCGGGATAGTTCCTGTCAGCAAGCAACCCAATGTAGCGCCTGCAATCGGTCGTCCTATTGCCAACACAAAAGTTTATGTGCTGGATAAACATTTACAACCTGTACCTATTGGTATTCCTGGCGAATTATATATCGCTGGTGATGGACTGGCGCGAGGTTATTTAAACCGTACAGAATTAACAGAAACCCGGTTTCTTCAATTAACAGAAACCCGGTTTCTTCAAGAAACCGGGTTTCTATCAGAAGCACGCCTTTATCAAACAGGCGATTTAGTTCGCTATAGAACAGACGGTAACATCGAATTTTTAGGTCGCCTCGACGAGCAAATAAAAATTCGCGGCTATCGCATCGAATTGGGAGAAATAGAATCAGTACTCAGTCAGCATCCAGCCGTCCTACAAACAGTAGTAACCAACCGCGAATATGCAGGCGAAAATCGTTTAGTAGCTTATGTTGCGCTGAATCCAGAATACAGCAGCGAACAAGAACAAATTCAACAAAAGCAATTGCAAAATGAGCAAATTTCCCAATGGCAAATGCTCTACAACGAAACTTACGATCGATCTGTCACCGATCCAGATCCTACATTTAATATTGTCGGTTGGAATAGCAGTTACACCAATCAGCCAATCCCAGCCGAGCAAATGCAAGAGTGGGTGAATAACCAAGTCGCGCAAATCCTCGCGTTGCAACCCAGCCGCGTGTTAGAAATTGGCTGTGGAACGGGTTTATTACTATTCAGAATTGCACCTCACTGCCATAAATATTGTGGAACCGACTTTTCTTCTGCTTCGCTTGACTACATCCGACAGCATTTGCAAAACCAAGAATTACCTCAAGTAACGCTGCTTCAAAAAATGGCTACTGATTTTGAGGGAATAGAAGCCAAAAGTTTCGATGCGGTAATTCTCAATTCTGTTGTGCAATATTTCCCCAACATTGACTATCTTCTGCACGCGATAGAAGGCGCTATTGAGGCAACTGCTCCCGGTGGTGTTATCTTCATAGGAGATGTGCGTAGCCTGCCATTGCTGCAAGCTTTCCATGCGTCGGTGCAACTGCATCAAGCCGAGCCATCTCTCACCCGCGAACAGTTGCAGCAACGGGTAGAAATGCAAATATTTCAAGAAACTGAATTAGTCATCGAGCCAGCTTTTTTTATTGCATTAAAACAGCATTTCCCCCAAATTAATGACGTGCAGTTGCAGCCTATCCGAGGTCGTCATCACAACGAATTAACTCAGTTTCGTTATAATGCGATTCTTCATATTGGTGTTGAAAAAGATGGTGAAAGAACCCCACCCCAGCCCCGTGGCGGGGGGACTGAGGGTGGTTTTACAGACTGCTTAGACTGGGAGGAAAATAACTTAACCATCTCAACAGTGCGGCAGATATTGATTGATAATCAACCGGAAATTTTAGGCATCAGCAATGTGCCAAATGCGCGGGTAATGGCAGCAGTAAAAACGGTTGAATGGCTATTCAATACAGAAAAATTTGCGAGTGCAATCCAGATGCGAGAAGCTTTGCAAAAGCTCGATCGCATAGGAGTAGATCCGGAAGATTGGTATGTTCTAGATGTACCGTACAACATTGAGATTAGCTGGACAGATTCAAATAACGAAGGGCGCTACAACGTAGTGTTACAACGACAAGATGCAAGCAGCAAAAAATTAATTTTTCCACACAGCACTCAGTTACGTCCGTGGCAAACATACGCCAATAATCCCTTACAAGCTAAAGCCGCACGTAAATTAGTGCCGCAATTGCAGATGTATCTGGCAGAAAAGCTACCTGAATACATGATACCTTCGGCTTTTGTCGTGCTGGATTCTTTGCCTTTGACGCCGAATGGAAAAGTCGATCGCCGCGCTTTACCCGCACCCGATCCAATAAAACCAGAATTGGCAGCAGGTTATGTTGCACCTCGAACTCCCGTTGAGGAAATATTAGTGAAAATTTTTGCTGAAGTTCTGGGAGTTAAGCGAGTGAGTATTCACGAGAATTTCTTTGAATTGGGAGGACATTCTTTACTCGCGACTCAGCTTGTTTCCAGAGTGCGCGATGCTTTCAAGATAGAGTTGCCTTTGCGTAGCGTTTTTGAAACACCGACAATTGCAGAATTATCTAAAGTTGTTGAAGCTTTTAAAGATAGTAATGGTGAAAATAAAGCGCCTGCTTTGGTGCCAATTTCTCGTGAGAGTCGGCGGATGAAGTTATCTTCGCTGAACAAAGAAAGCAAATAGATCTCTCTTGGAGCATTTAATTAACGTATTAAACCCCAAAACAAGTTAACTATTTGCTTATCGCCATTAAATTTGATATAATATACGGCCAAATTATTATATTTGTGACAAAATGTAGGTATATATTCAAAATAACCGACGCTTTGTCACAATGTGGAGAGTTATATGGCTAATTCTAAAGCTGCACAAGTGCTGGAGCGACTGAAAAATCAAGGGGTTATCCGATCGAGGGATTTCCACGAGCAGGGAATTGAGCGAGAATACCTGCGCCGTCTGGAACAACGAGGGTTGCTAATGCGATCGGGCCGTGGTATTTATACTGTGACTGATGCCCAGCTGACAGAGAACCACAGTCTAGCTGAAGCTAGCAAGCGCGTGCCTCATGCTACTGTCTGTCTGCTCTCCGCACTCCGTTTCCACGAACTCACAACCCAAGCACCTTTTGAGGTTTGGCTGGCTATTGACAATAAAGCACGCACTCCAAAGGAGGATATTCTCCCCCTGCGTATTGTGTATATGTCTGACCCAGCTCTGAGCGCTGGCTTTGAAGAACATCAAATTGAAGGAGTGCCAGTACGAGTATATAGTCCTGCAAAAACAGTGGCAGACTGCTTCAAATATCGCAACAAAATCGGACTGGATGTTGCGATCGAAGCTCTACGTGACTGTTGGAAAAAACGCCGCAGCACAGCAGATGAAATTTGGCACTATGCCAAAATTTGCCGTGTTTCCAACGTTATGCGTCCCTATCTAGCATCGCTTGTATGAGCCAAAATCAGGCTACCAAAGTGGCAGTATCAGTACAGCAGAAATTGCGTAATCAAGCCACTCAACAAAAAGTAGCTCTTAATGCGCTTCAAACTCGTTATGCCAGAGAAAGGCTCTTATACCGACTGAGCAAATCAGCATATCGCGATCGATTTGTCCTCAAGGGTGCTACTCTTTTCTCTGCATGGCTTGACAAGCCGCATCGACCTACTCAAGACATTGATTTGCTTGGGCTGACAGATAATACTGTCGCTGATGTGGAGCAAGTATTTCGTGAAATATGTTGCTTGGAGGTTGAGGAAGATGGGCTGGAATTTAAGAAAGATACAGTTCGAGGTCAGCGGATAAAGGAAGGCGCAGCTTATGAGGGAGTGCGGATTCACTTAGATGCGTATTTTGCTGGAACCCGCTCCCGCTTTACTCTTCAAATCGATATTGGTTTTGAGGACAAGGTTACTCCAGAACCAGAGGTCATAGAACTTTCTACGATCTTGAATTTCCCAGCGCCCATACTGAAAACCTACCCTCGCGAAACTTTTGTTGCTGAAAAATTTGAAGCTATGGTGATGCTTGGTATGTTCAACAGTAGGCTAAAGGATTTCTACGATTTGTGGTTTCTTGCTCAAGAATTCGAGTTTGAAGGGGAATTACTTGGCCGAGCTATTAAAACAACTTTCACTTGGCGAAAAACACCAATACCGTTAGAAACCCCGACAGCCCTTAGTTCAGAATTTTATGAAGACTCCCAGAAACAAAAAGATTGGAAAGGCTTGTTAAATAAGTTGTCAGAAACAGAGAAAATAAAGAGCCTAAAAGAAGTTACAGATCTTTTAAAAAGCTTCCTCATGCCACCTACTATAGCTGTAGCGAAAGGAGAAACATTTGATAAACTCTGGATACCATCTGGAGCTTGGCAGAATCCTGAGCAAGCGAAGACCTCTAACCCTCCAAAACCTCACAAACGACTGTCATAGGGTTGAGAAAAAATAAATGTTGAGCAATTAGCACAAGTATTCATATTTCCGTATTTCTTGAATAAGCGATTTTTTTAACTAAGATGGAGCGGCAATAAATGTTAGTTTCTGTTATTACGCCTACAACTGGCAATCCTTTATTACAGCAAAACATTCAAAGTATACAAAATCAGGATTATAAAAATATCGAACATATAATCGTAATCGACGGCAAGGAAAGAGAGGATGATGCTTACAAGAGCATAAAAGAAATTGAACTTAAGAAACAAACTTATGTTGTAACTTGGCCTTATGCTACTGGAAAGGATAGATTTAACGGACACCGCATCTATGGGGCGAACTGTTATTTAGCGAATGGCGATTATCTGGTGTTTTTGGATGAGGACAACTGGGTGGATGAGAATCACATATCCTCATTAGTCGAGTTGGTAAGTAAGTGGCAATTAGATTGGGCTTACTCATTAAGAAAGATTGTCGATCGCCAAGGGAACTTCATTACTTACGATGATTGCGAAAGCCTTGGCAAATGGCCATCATTCTTGAGAGAACAAGATAATTTAGTTGATGTTAACTGCTATTTTCTCAAAAAACAAGTAGCAGTTAGCATTTCTCCTCTTTGGTATAGAAAAGCTAAAGAACCTGGAGTTCAAGATGTAGATAGAGCTATGTGCGCTAATCTCATAAAGTTATACCCTAATTTTGAAACTACAGGTTTTTATACTGTTAATTATCGAGTTGGCTCGACGGAAATATCAGTTAAACAGGAGTTTTTTATAGAGGGGAATAAAATTATGAAAAATAAATACCCTAACGAGTACCCTTGGCGTAATTCAAAATGGAGTTTATAGGTAGGGACTAGGGGTTAGGGGCTAGGGGCTAGGGGAAGAAGAGCCTCGAATCAAAGGGCTGAGCGCTCACAGCGAAGCCCTTGATTTGTAGGGGCGTTCGCGAAGCGGCGCGGATGCTCTTAGCATTTGGGCAATAATTTTTCGCTCTCAGCAAAAGCATACTCAGCAAATGCTTCGCCCCTCGCTAGCCCCTAGTCCCTAGCTATAACTGCAAGCTTTAAGCAAACAAAAAGCTTAAGCAACGTGATTACAGCGGAGTGCTGCGATCGATAATTCTCCTGTTTTCAGCATCAATGTCTGACTCTCGCCGACGCATCTCCTCTTCGGATTCAACAAGGTCGTCCTCTGCTAGTTTGGGAGCGTCAAAATCTGCGGTGGTAGACATTGGTGATTGAATGTAACCAGTATCTACATACGCTTCCATCGGAGCGACATCTCCTGGATAAAAGCTTGCACTAGCAGGAGTTGCTGGCATTACCGTATCTACAGGGGTAATGGTGCGATCGATATCAGCAGAAATTGCTGGTATTCCAGTTTCTACAGGGGTAGTGCGGTTGTCAAGAATAGTTACATAGGAGACATCCTCAACTGCATCTTTTCTTGACTCCTCTATAGAGGATTTGGCTTTTTCAGCTTTATTCTTAACAGCATTGCCGACATCTCGAACAGAAGACTCAATTTTATCAGCGCTACCTTTAACCGCGTTTACTACAGAAGGTTTGGCTTCTTGAGCAGTATCGCTGACTGCATTGCCGACATCTCGAACAGAAGATTCGATCTTCTCAGCGCTACCTTTAACGGCATTTACTACAGAAGGTTTGGCTTCTTGAGCAGTATCGCTGACTGCATTGCCGACATCTCGAACAGAAGATTCGATTTTCTCAGCGCTACCTCTAACCGCATTGACTACAGAAGGTTTGACTTCTTCAGCTGTATCTCTGACCGCGTTTCCTACACCTTGAACAGAAGTTTTAATTCCCTCAGCGCTACCCTTAACTGCTTCTACTACAGAAGGTTTAACTTGTTCAACAGCAACCTTTACGGACTGCGCTACATCTTTTACAGAAGGCTTAACATCCTCAACTGCTTCGTTAAGAGTTTGGGCGGCATTTACTACAGAAGGTTTGGCTTCTTCAACTGTACTTCTTACCGACTCTGCCATACCTACTACAGAAGGTTTGGCTTCTTCAACTGTACTTCTTACCGACTCGGCTAAACCTATTACAGAAGGTTTGGCTTCTTCAACTGTACTCCTTACCGACTCGGCTATACCTACTACAGAAGGCTTGACTTCTTCAAGCGTACCCTTTGCTGCATCGCCCACATCTTCTACAGTGCGGTTAACTCCTTCAGCAACGCCTTTGACGGCATCTACTACACCTTCTACAGTTTGACTGACACTTTCACCTGCATCGTTACCGGTGAGACCGCCCGCTACAGCGCCCGCTACAGCACCAATCATTGCACCAGTGCGACCGCCGATTAAACTACCAATTGCGGCTCCAGCTACCCCACCAGCAGCAGCGCCAATGCGCGTAGCAACTGGATGAATGGCAGATCGATCGCTCATTTCTTGACTGTTTTCGCGATCGTTCTCACTCTTGACAATCTTTTCTTCTGTTGAAGAAGCATCAGATTGACTCATATTATATTGGACATTCTCGTCATGCTGAGAAAATGTCTGTTCGTTCTGATTCATCACTATTATTTCCTCCCTAAATTTTTTTGTCAGTTCAGCAAGCGAATATCTAAACTGCCTTCCAAATTATTGACTACTGAATCTTTCTAGCTAATAACTTTCAGATTTTGAGTAGCATAACCCGCTCGGCTGCGGTTTTTTCACCAACAATAAACATAACAACTACACGCGCTCCTCAACACCGCTCCACCGAAAGATATCGCTAAATATCTTGTCAGTCTGTGGTTGTAAGCTTTTGGTTGATAGGAGTAATTACGCATTTAAAATCAGGATCTAATGTGGATCTCACGAGCGCAATTAAATCTCACCAAAGATGAACAAAATTATGGCAAACCCGTCTATGGGTTGATGAAAAAAACTAAATATTCTTAACCAAACAGAGGCATTAATCTTTGTGTTATAATTTATTAATGACATCCTAATGATGCTGTGTAGTGCAAAAATATTCCTTCTGAGCGTTACGTTAATAACTCTGAAAAAGTTGCGAATTTTGAAGTAAGCTGGAAGCATAAGGCGCGATATACCTGTGGAAACCAAATTATCGGTAATACTATGTATTTTTTTATACTGGTATTTTTTTGAAATTCAGGACTGCCATCGGCGATCGTCAAATGAACGATCTATAATCATGGTCGAGAGATCTGTTTATTAAGTCTTCTGTAGCTTAAAGGGCAAGGGTAAGCGTGCAATTAAGATTCCAGCCCGATCCGGTAATTAATGTTACGGCTAACACAATAGATTTTTCTACCGGAAGACAGATGCTATTTATCTATATCAAAACTATATTTGGATTTTAACAAAAGTATTAAGGCTAGTCTTGTCAATTTAACTAAAACAAATTGTTTTTGAGAGTCATGATGTGAAAGTACTTAGATCGCAAAATATATTGGATTGCAAAGGGTATAGGTATTCTTCTGGCCGCATAGTATTTGGCAAGAGTTTCTATTATAATTTAATTCGGCGCAGTAGAGCAGTTATTTGCTGAGAGGTTAATACAGATGGAGAGCGAAAAACGCTACTGCGCTGCGATCGAACAAACTTCCGGAGGTATTTATTTTGTTGATGTTGATAGCAAAGGTATTCTGGAAGCAAATACGGCGATTTGTAATTTGCTCGGTTACACCCAAGAGGAATTTTTGGCTCTGACACTTTACGATATCCTTGCTGTTGACCGAGAAATTATTAACTCTGATATCCACCTGCTTTTAGCGGAAAAACAATTCTTATTAATTAGCGATGGCTGGAACCGTCGTAAGGATGGTTCCTTAGTTAATGTTGAGGTAAGCCTTAATCTAATTTCCTGCGGCGGCAGGAAAGTTATCTGTGTTGTAGGGCGGGACATCACCGAACGCAAACAGGCAGAAGAGTTGCTTCGTAAAAGCGAGGCGGCAAATCGCGCTCTCCTGAATGCTATACCCGATTTGATGATTAGAATTACTGGAGATGGCACTTACCTTGATGCGATCCCGGCGAAAAATTTCAAGACTTGGACGACTCACGGCGATATGGTGGGTAAAAATATATACGATGTGTTGCCACCAGAAATAGCTCGGCAACGGATGTATTACATCACGCAAGCACTTTCTACTGGCGAAATGCAAATATATGAGTTTGAGCTAACTTGCGAAGATGGTAAAGTTTCTTATCAAGAAGCTCGTATCGTTGTGAGCGGAGAAAATGAAGTTTTGGTAATTGTGCGCGAAATCAGCGATCGCAAGCAAGCGGAAGCAACGATCCAATATCACGCTTTTCACGACATTTTGACCGGCTTGCCTAACCGCACAATGTTCGATCGGCACCTATCAACAGCCCTAGCAAATGCCCATAATAGCAAAACTATGCTGGCTGTGATGTTTCTGGATATGGATCGGTTTAAGACGATCAACGATACTCTAGGTCATGCTGTAGGCGATCGATTGTTGCAAGGCTTTGCCGAGAGAGTGAAAGCCTGTTTGCGGGAAAGCGATATCGTTGCGCGTTGGGGAGGCGACGAGTTCACCGTACTGGTGCCCCAAATTACCAGCCCAGAAGATGCCGCAAAGGTGGGGCAACGAATACTCGAAGCTCTGAAGCCAGCCTTTTACCTGCAAGGACACGCTACCGGGGAGGAAACCCCACCCCTACATATCACCAGTAGCATTGGCATTGCGCTCTATCCCCACGATGGTGAAGATGCCGAAACTTTATTAAGAAATGCTGATGCCGCACTATACCGCGCTAAAGAACACGGTCGGAATAATTATCGGTTCTACAAACCGGAGATGAACGCACAAGCTTCCCAATTGTTGGCGTTAGAAAATCGCCTGCACCAAGCGCTAGAGCGGCGTGAGTTTGATGTTTACTACCAGCCTCAGATCCACATCAACACTGGGGAAATCATCGGGATGGAAGCTCTTGTGCGCTGGCGACATCCAGAACTGGGTCTAGTGTCACCAGGACAATTTATTCCCCTAGCAGAAGAAAACGGATTAATTGTACCGATCGGCGAGTGGGTGCTGCGGACTGCTTGCGCCCAAAATAAAGCTTGGCAGAATGCGGGGTTTTCGCCGTTGCGGGTGGCAGTTAACCTTTCGCCTCGGCAGTTCCAACAACCTAACATCGCATCTAGAGTGGCACTGGCGTTGGAAGAGACAGGGCTAGATCCTCAGTATTTAGAGCTGGAAATTACCGAAACTACTATTATGCAGAATCTGGACTTTGCCAGTGAAATGTTGCGAGACTTGCAAACTTTGGGAGTTTATATTTCTATTGATGATTTTGGGACTGGTTATTCTTCCTTGGGTTATTTAAAAAAGTTCCCCTTCGATAAGCTTAAAATCGATCAGTCTTTTGTGCGCGATTTGAAAGATAACCCGCACGATATAGCAATTATTTCTGCTATGATTACTCTCGGACACGGCCTTAATTTAAAAGTAGTGGCAGAGGGAGTCGAGACTCGCGAGCAATTGGAATTATTGCGAAGTTTGCAATCAGAAGAGATGCAAGGTTATTTATTCAGTCAGCCTCTGACAGCAGAAGATGCGACAAATTTACTGCACAATCCTTTGATAAAAACCAATATTTATTGTAGCACTCTCTGCATTGCTTACAGTCAGAATAAATTGCTTCATTGAAAGCTTAATCATCTGCCCATATTATTAATCTAAATGATTAGAATAATATCATGATGGCCTTAGCAGACTATAGTCTGTACGCTAATAGCCGCATTGTTTCTGAAAGTAAGGGCGCTCAACTAGAAGCGATATTTCTACTCCTATCCTCTCCACACTGTTGAATTAATTCTGCTACTAAACCAGTCCATCCCGTTTGATGGCTAGCACCAAGTCCCGTACCGTTATCGCCATGAAAATATTCGTAAAAAAGGATCGCATCGCGCCAGTTAGGGTCGGTTTGCAGTTTATCAATTTTACCGTAAACAGGTCTATTACCACAAGAATCTTTTAGAAAAATATTTACGACGTTGCGAGACAATGCGATCGCCACTTCCCGCAGCGTCATTTCTTGACCCGAACCTGTGGGACACTCGATTTTGAAATCATCGCCCAAGTAAGAATAAAACTTGTGCAACGCTTCTGTAATTAAGTAATTTACGGGAAACCAAACTGGGCCGCGCCAATTGGAATTGCCGCCGAAAAGATTGCTGCTAGATTCTGCTGGTTCGTAATCGACTCGGAATTCGCATCCATTGGCATTAAAAATATATGGATTTTGGGCATGATATTTGGAAAGGGCGCGAATGCCATAATCTCCAAAAAACTCTGTTTCATCCAGCAATCTTTTCAAAATGCACTTTAGTTTACTGCGATAAACAATTGCTAGCAATCTTCTCGCACCGATACCTGGCGTTTCCATGCAAGCGACATTTTCTTTCAAATCCGGTCGATTGTTAATGAACCACTCCAGTCGTTTTTTAAACCCAGGCAGTTTATTTAAAGTTTCCGGTTCCAGCGTTTCGACCGCAAACAAAGGAATCAATCCCACCATTGAACGAATTTTTAACTTTAAATTTTTGTCATCGGGGAGATGCAAAACATCGTAGTAAAAACCATCTGTTTCATCCCACAGCGAACCATCAGGATCGCCGATGTGATTCATCGCGTCAGCAATATACAAAAAATGCTCGAAAAATTTGCTGGCGATATCTTCGTAAGCTGAATTTGTTTTGGCTAGTTCGATCGCGATCGCCAACATATTTAAGCAATACATTCCCATCCAGCTTGTGCCATCAGACTGTTCTATATGTCCGCCTGTCGGCAGTTCCGCACTTCGATCGAAAACACCGATGTTGTCTAAACCTAAAAATCCGCCCTGAAATACATTTTTTCCCTCTACATCCTTGCGGTTTACCCACCAAGTAAAGTTGAGCAGCAACTTTTGAAATACTCGCTCCAAAAAACGTTTATCTGCCCGTCCGTACATTTTTTCTTCTATCTGATAAACACGCCACGCAGCCCAAGCATGAACGGGCGGATTTACATCGCTAAATTTCCATTCATAGGCCGGAATTTGGCCGTTGGGGTGCATATACCATTCCCGCGTCAACAAATCGAGTTGCTTCTTCGCAAAATCGGGATCTACCATCGCCAAAGGAATAGTATGAAAAGCCAAATCCCAAGCCGCAAACCAAGGATATTCCCATTTATCTGGCATTGAGAGAATATCGTCATTGTAAAGATGAAACCACTCGCAATTTCTACTGCGTTTGCGTTCTTCTGGTGGCGGTGGAGTAGCGCGATCGCCATTCAACCACTCTTCTACAACATAATGATAAAATTGCTTGCTCCACAACATACCCGCGAAAGCTTGTCGCTGCACGTTTCGCTCATCTTCTGATAGCGATTTCGGAGCAATCCGCTGATAAAATTCATCTGCTTCTTGCTGACGAGTTTTAAATATAACTTCAAATTCATCACCTAAAGGTTGGGATGAATTTGGAGAATCGCTCAGTCGCAAATGGATGACTTTCGTTTCGCCAGCATCAACTGTTAACAAGTAATGGGCTGCTACTTTGGTTCCTATATTATCGGGATTGACTGCTGACTTTCGATTATGTACAATATAATTATTAATTCCATCTTTCACGTAACGCGAAGCATTGCTTACACCAAACAATAACTGGTTGTTAGTTTCGTTTTCTGTAAAGAGAAGTTTTGGTGAATCCTGACAGTACAGCCATCTTTCTCCCAATGTGGGATGCGATGCTTCGATAACGCTGAATTTAGTTTCTGTATGACTGACTTTCACGAATGGTTTATCTTTGATGCCATTCCAAGACCAAGTGTTGCGAAACCAAAGAGTTGGTAACAGATGCAGCTTTCTCGCTTCTGCACCTCGATTGATAATACTAACTTGAATTAAAATATCGTCTGGCGAATTTTTGGCATACTCTACAAAAATATCAAAATAACGGTCATCATCAAAAATCCCTGTATCGAGCAATTCAAATTCTGGCTCTTTGCGACTGCGCTGCCCATTTTCTGCAACTAATCGATCGTATGGAAAAGCTTGGTGCGGATATTTGTACAGACATTTCATGTAAGAATGGGTAGGGGTGCTGTCGAGATAAAAATAGTATTCTTTGACATCTTCCCCGTGATTGCCCTCATTTCCTGTTAAGCCAAACAGCCTTTCTTTTAAGATTCCATCTTCGCCATTCCAGAAAGCAAGAGCAAAACATAAACGCTGATGGTTATCGGAAATTCCCGCAATCCCATCTTCACCCCAGCGATAGGCGCGAGAACGAGATTGTTCGTGCGTAAAATAGTCCCAAGCGGAACCATCGGGACTGTAATCTTCGCGGACAGTTCCCCACTGACGATCGCTCAAATATGGCCCCCACTTGCGCCAATGCGCTTGGCGTTCCCGTGCTTCTGCTAACCTTTTTTCTTCCTGGGTTATGTTTGCTGCTTCAGTCATACTTGAAAGTGCAAAATCAAGATAAATTGCGAATAATCCGGCAGGGATTTCCAGCAGCAACAACATTTGCAGGTATATCTTTTACAACCACGCTGCCAGCGCCTATAGTTGTGTTGTCACCGATAGTTACTCCTGGACAAATGATAACATTACCTCCGATCCAAACATTATTACCGATTTTGACAGGAGCGGCTAACTCTTTACCCGTAAGACGAATTTCCGGTGAGATCGGATGATACGCGGTGTAAATTTGAACATAAGGCCCACATAAAACGCTGTCGCCAATTTCCACCTTATTACAGTCAAGAATGACACAGCCAAAGTTCATGTAAAATTTATCGCCAACATAAGTATTGCTGCCGTAGTCGCAGTAGAAAGGTGGCTCAATTTCAACATTAGCACCAACTTTGGCAAATAATTCCGTTAAAATTTGCGTGCGCCTTTCCGTTTCTTCTTCAGTAGTATTATTGTATACTCTGCTCAGACGACGTGCGCGTTTGCGATCGGCAACTAATTCGGCGTCGGCAGCGAGATATAATTCGCCTGCCAGCATTTTGTCTTTTTCGGTTTTATCCACTGCCTTAAATGATTGATTGTCAGTCCAGAAACCCGGTTTCTAGGAGAAACCGGGTTTCTTTGGATATCTATCTATTATTTTTACACCATTTGGGGTAGGTTAATCTCGATGTTGTGCTGCTGCGCGATCGCAATTAATTCTTCGATCTTTTCTGGTTCCGGTGGCGGCGGCGGTGTAAACTTATTGGTTGCTGGTACACCTGCTTTCTCAAAAAATTCCCCCGCATTTGCCGGAGTAATAATTGCCAACATTTTGGCGGGTGATGTTGTTAAATTTCGGTAGGTATGAGGAATACCTTTCGGAGCTAGAACAAACGAACCAGGTGTAGCAGTGAAGCTTTTTTCACCGCTTTCAATTAACAATTCTCCTTCCAGTAAATACAATCCCTCAACTTCTTCCCTGTGCCAATGCTGTGGAGGCCCACTACTTTCCGGTTGGACGGTTATTTCCAAAAGAGAGAATCCGCTGTTAGTTTCTTCTCCCACTGCTTTATAAGTAATTAAATCGCCTAGTAGCCAGAAAGATTTACCTTCGCCAGGAGGAACGACTTTGATAGTTTCCGTGCTTGTGTCCATAATTGCTGTCTAATATGGTTTAATTAGTTGTGTCTCTGCTTTAGACTTAAACCAAGTATAGCTGAGGAATTAGGTTTGCCAATAATTTATATTTAAACAATTGCCTAGAAAATGCTGAGATTTAACTCAGTATTTTTTAGCGATTTCTCAGGAAAAATTAATGTTGGCTTCAGAAAGTTTTAACAGCAGTAATTACAGCCTTTGTCGCCGATCGACTAAATGCGATATGCCTATGCTACGCGATGCGATCGCAACTGCAAATTTAACAATTTCTTTATATTTATAAGGTATATTGTTGCGCTTGAGCGCTAAAGCACAACAATGCAGTCATTCAAGCAACTTTAGTTACTACTTGCAGTATTGACAGATGTTTGACAAACTGGAAACAGGTGAATGATTGCCATACCAGCATAAATATTATATTTTGAAAATAAAAAATTATGAACGACTCTCGCGAGCTGATGATTATTATAGTGATAATGCTTAACGTCATTATTTTTTGGTTCCTATTTTCGAGAAGCTGGCTAAGCCTTGCCAAACTATACAAAACTAACCAAGCACCCCCACCCAACATTCGCTACATGAGACATGGTTATGTTGGTGGGATTCGCTACAAAGGAATGCTAAACGTGGGCATAACTCTCGAAGGAATATATCTGAGTATCATTCCGCCATTTAATATTGGCTCGTCACCTCTGCTGATTCCTTGGAGCGCAATTGACAAAATCGAAAAAGTTAACAGCTTCTTTATACAAAGTTATCGTTTGCACATAAAAAATCAGAAAACAACTATAATTTTAAACAAAGAGGATTTGGCACCAGCCAAAGGCTTTTTAGCACAAAGAGGGATGGAATTATGATAATGAAAAATACAAATAAAAATTTATGCAGATTGTTAGAAAATTTTTAAGCCAGGTTAAAGCATGACGCAGAATATTTCCAGAGCCGATATTTTTGAAGAAGCAGAAGTATTTGTATTCCCGGCATCTTTTGCCCAGCAGCGTCTGTGGTTTTTCGATCGATTGGCACCGGAAAATCCTTTTTACAATGTGTCAATAGCAGTGCGCTTAACAGGTGCGCTCAATCTAACCGCATTAGAGCAAACATTCAACGAAATTGTGCGTCGCCACGAAACTTTACGCACTACGTTTGTGATGGTCGAGGGGCAACTTATGCAGGCGATCGCACCATCTTTAACTATACCTCTTACCGCGATCGACCTACGCAATTTATCAGAAACGGAACGAGAAACCAAAGTGGAACATTTGGCTTCTCTTGAAGCACAGAAACCTTTCAATTTAACCGCCGGGTCATTGCTGCGAGTAACGCTATTACAACTAACTGAAACAGAAAATATTCTGCTGCTGAATTTACATCATAAGTAGTCGGACAAAAGTAATCGACACTGTATGAACTTTTGTTAAGGCACTCGCAGGAGTGCGATCGCGCAGCGTGCCTCCCGGCATATCGTGCATCGGAACAAATTAGTACAAATGCACTGTATAGCATGATGTTTAGTTGGAATTCTTTTTGAATTTTTGAAAAGAGCAAGGCTCGACCCGCATTTCTCACAAAATTTGCGATCGCTAACCACCAAATCCTTACAATATAAGGGTTTTAGCGTGCAAACGCCAAGTTTCCACATCCCACAGTGTGTGTGTGAACTGGTATCAATTCAAAATTATCAGGAATTAGAGATAGAAAAAAGAAAAATTAATCGCATTTTTCTGATGGTAATCGAATTATTTATCATCAATTAACAGGTAAACATATCTGCTATAATTGAGGAGTAAAAAAATCTAATGTTCCTCAGCTTATGACTCCCAATCCTCGAAAAAAAGCCAGTTCGCAATTCCCGCATTTCTCACAAACTGATTTGAGAAGCTGATTTGGGGATGAAAAATTGAACTTTTTGAAAAACAAGAGATCTGGGAACAGTCACCCAAGAAAAATTTAATCTAAATTCACTAAAGCGTTACTAAATCGTCAGTAAAATCAGCTTAATTCAAAAAAGTTCTCATCAGAAAGTAGACTGCGTATATGAGCAGTCATTGGTAAGCTATGAAGTTGAACCAGTTCCCGTCAAAAAAATCAACCAGTATCTTGACTCCCTTGAATTCTATCGTAAGCAATAGATAAAATATCTTGAGAGGGACAAGCACTGGTAATCGCCATCAAAATTCGTCTAGCACTCACAGTAATTCTCGCTCCCAACTTCAGGAAATTCAGACGAATTGTGCCGACGGTTGCTTTAGAAAAAGAAGTTTTAGATAAACAACGATGACGAAAAGCTTGCATCAAAACATAAGCTATTGATGAAAACCAAAGTCTTAATTGATTACTTGAAAATGTTTGAGTCGAAGTGCGGTCAGCGAATAAATCTAATTGTTGTTCTTTCAGGCGATTTTCCATCTCTCCTCGCGGACAATATTTGTCTGTATAAAGTTCTGATGGAGTAATTTTGGCAGCGGGTAAAGAAGTAACAACATGACGAATTTTTAAGCCTTCACTCCCATAACAAACTTTCGTCACAACTCTTCTAAGATGACTCCATGATTTTTCAGTTTGATAACATAAAGAACGATACCAAGTTGAACTAGGAACTAACGCTCTGACTACTTCTAAATCTTCATTTTTCTCAAAAAGGCTTTCCATCAATTCAACAATCGGTTCAAGCTTTTTTAAGTATTCATTTTTAGCTTTCTCAATTGTATTGTTAGCTCTTAACTTTAATTGGCTATTAGTTGCCATAGCTATCGCATATTCAACGCCAGCCTGTTTTTCGCAGAAATTAAAGATTTCCTCCCGCGCATAAGCACTATCGCCCCGCACTAAAATTTGAGTAGTTGGCCATTCTTTTCTAATTAATCCAATCACTCTTTGTAATTCTTCTAATGCTCCTTCTGCTGGATCTACATTAGATGGACGTAGCTTGGCTACTAATAAATGATGCCCACAAAAAATATATAATGGAGCATAACAAACTCCTTGGTAATAAGTATTGAAAAAGGCTCCTGATTGATTGCCGTGTACTTGATCGTCTGTGACATCCATGTCCAAAATAATTTGAGAAGGAGGCTTTTGATAAGACTGTAAAAAGATGTCAACAAAAAGGTTTTCTATCTTTTTGGGGTCATGTTCAATCCGATGATAGCGACTACTTTCTTGATTGAGGATAGTTTCGGGACAATACTCTAATCGATTAATTGTACTTTTTCCAGCTAAATTTCGTTGATTTGATTCTAATTTATCAAGTTTTTGCAAGGCGATAGCTAAAGCTGGATCATCACGTAATTTGTCATGGTCATTGACATCTTCGTAACCTAATATGAGTCCATAAATTCTTTGGGTGACTAATTGCTCAACTGCATAATCTATATAGGACGAATTTCTATAATCTTGAAAACAATTGGCGAATCGCTGGCTAATTTTCAATTTTTTATCTAATTCAGCTATTAAGACAATGCCAGCATTTGAAGTGATTCTCCCTCCCGAAAAATTAGCGATGATTTCTTTGCCTTTAATTTTTCCTAGATTAAATTTTTTCCTAGCTTTTTTTTAATAATTGAGAGTCATAAACTGAGGAATATTTGTTTTTTTATTCCTCAATTATAGCAGATTTATCCAACTAATAATTGATAATTAAATAATTTAATTATGCTCAAAGATTCACGGTTAATCTTTGATTTCCTCCCCCTCTAATTCCTGATAATTTTGAATTGCTACCGATTTACACACTGTTGGATGTGGAAACTGGGCGTTTGCACGCTAAAACCCTTATCCTGTAAGGATTTGGTGATTGGCGATCGCACAGTTTGTGAGAAATACGGGGCTACCGATCCCACACTAGATGTGGAACAGCTTGTCGATCTGGGTGGCGATTCCACCAGACTCGATGAAGCGCCAGAAAATGCTGCTGCGGTGGAAAGACCGAGCGATCGCTATAAATCCGGTTACGATCGCGACTAACAATTTTATTGTCAGGATGGCAAGAATGCTGTGCCTTTTATAAGCTGAAAATCAATACCTTTTAAAGGAGCATTTTATGAAAAAAGCAAAAGAACTTACAATGCCAACAAAGGGTGAAAAATTCAACTTAGAAAGCGGTGAAATTTTGTTGGTTGGCACCGCCACAGTCCTTTTGCGCTACACAGGATTCCCCATTCTGACAGATCCCAAATAGGTTATGGGATACGCTCAGATCGCACAACCGATCCAGCGATAGAAATAGAGCAGCTACCTCCCCTTGATTTGGTTGTGCTGTCTCATATGCACGAAGATCATTTCGATCGCGTCGCCGCAGAAAAGCTGCATAAAAACTTACCAATTATCACTACCCACCACGCCGCTGTCAAACTCAAACAAAAAGGTTTTACCGCACCGCACGGCTCAATAACTGGGAAAGTTTTACTGTTATCAAAGGTAATGCTAAATCTGTAACATAAAAAAAATATTTTTTGTTATCAAAGCAAAACAGGCATAAGCTTTTGCATAAATATTTCAACACAACCTATTTATCGTTGCCAATAATAATTTTTCAGATAAACTTGGTTTCTTTCTGTAAATTTCACCCACTTGTGTGAACTGCCGAGTACCGATCGGGAATTACCTTTTAATTAAGTAGATGCACTCTGTTGATGCCCCTGACAGCAGGGGTTTTTTATTTGGACTTTAGGCTGTAGAGGTAATTCATGAATTACCTCTACAGCTACAGTAGTAGAAAAAAATCTTACTCAAGATTGATGAGCTTTTGAGCCAGAATTTGTTTTGCTCTAAAAAAGTTAACTGTGTAAACGAACTTTTACACGGGTCAAAATCTTGGCCCTAACTATTGCTTTATGAATTTTTGGAAGCAAATATCGCAAAGATGGAAGTATTTTACAGGAACCCTATTCTACTTGGGTTTTGCGCCACACGCATACTTATACTCGCTTAAACGCGATCGCATCGAACAGCAGTTCCCGCCTCCCCAATCCGACGAAGCTTTTGATAACCCCGGCAAACTTATCCGCGCTGAAAAAAGCAGCCGAGGTGCTTACTTTTACTTCGAGCGAGCCGAACTGGAAGTATATTTTCTGACTGCCGATTTAGTCCGGCTTGCCTGGAGACCGGGTATACCTCCCGTCCCCTACGCAATTGCCCGCCACCAATGGCCGGAAGTAGAAACAAATTTAGACGAAGCTGAAGATAGCTATAGCGTATCGAGCGATACTTTCAAAGTCATCGTCGGCATCAATGGCAGTGTGAAGTTCTGCGATGCTACCGGACAGATCGTGCGGGAAGAAATGCCGCCGCAGCGCAAAGCCGAAGGGTGGATTCATCAAGCATTACTGCGTCAAGAAGAAAACATCTACGGATTGGGAGAACGGGCTTTTCCGCTCAACCTGCGTAACCCCAAAGACGGCAGACTGGAAGCTCAATATCGGATGTGGAACTACGATGCTGCCGGGATGTACGGTGTAGGTTCCGATCCGATGTATTTGTGTATACCAGTTTATTGGGGTATGCACCAGCAAGGCAGTTACCTAGTTTTCTACGAAAATTCTTACGAAGCCACTTTTACTCTGGGGGATATGGCGACAGCAGACTTCGAGGGGGGTTCGCTGCGTTACTACGTGACTTGCGGCACACCCACGCAACTGTTGGAACGCTACACAGAGTTGACCGGACGCGCCCCCCTACCTCCCCGTTGGGCTTTGGGCTATCATCAATCTCACTGGGGATATCGTACTGAAGAGGCTGTCCGCGCCGAAGCGAGGTCTTTTGAGGAACATAACTTACCTTTGAGTGCGATTCACTTGGATATTGACGTTCAAGTGGGATTCCGCGCTTTTACTATAGATCCCGATCGCTTTCCCAAGCTACCCAGTTTTACCAAGGAACTGCTAAAACAAGGCGTGCGGTTTATCGCAATTATGAATCCCGGCATCAAGTACAGCCGCCACAGCAACTTATTCCTGGAAGGTCAGCTATTGGAAGCTTTTTGCCGATTACCCAACGGCAAGCTGGCTACAGGCCCAGTTTGGCCGGGTTGGTGCGTTTTCCCCGATTTCACCAACCCAGTCGTTCGCCAGTGGTGGAGTCGCCAGTACGAATATCTACTGGATGTCGGCGTGTCAGGCTTTTGGCACGATATGAACGAACCGGCTGCTTTTATTTTATGGGGCGATCGCTCTCTTCCCAAACCCACCCAGCATTATATGGAAGGTAGAGGCGGCGACCATCGCGAAGCCCATAATCTTTATGGATTCCTGCAAGCTAAAGCCGGTTACGAAAGTTTGTCCCACCATCGACCTCACCAACGCCCCTTCATCGTCTCTCGTGCCGGTTGGGCAGGTTTGCAGCGCTATGGTTGGACTTGGACTGGCGATATCGAGTGTAGCTGGGAGGCGATGCGAATTACCGTGTCAACGGTAGTAGGTTTGGGACTGTCCGGAATTCCTTACAGTGGCCCAGATACCGGCGGTTTTCAGGGAAATCCCAGTGCGGAACTTTACACCCGTTGGTTCCAAATGTCGAGTTTTCTGACATTTTTCCGGACTCATTCCTCAAATAACGTTTCCCATCGCGCACCGTGGAGTTATGGCGAACCTTATCTGAGTATCATGCGGCAATTCTTGCAATTGCGCTATCGACTCATGCCTTATTTCTATACTTTGGCGTGGGAAGCGTCCCGGAAGGGTTATCCTCCCGTTCGTCCGGTTTTTTGGTCTGATAGTGAGGATTCTCGGCTTTGGGATGTGGATGATGCTTTTCTTTTGGGTAATTCTCTGCTGGTATGTCCGATTTTTGAGGCAGAGGTGCGATCGCGCAATTTCCTCTTACCAAAAGGACATTGGTATAATTTCTGGGATGATGCTTTATTGGAAGGATCGCAGCAAGTTAATCTGGAAGCACCATTAGAGCAAATCCCTCTTTTGGTAAAAGCCGGCACTATTCTGCCAATGGAAGAAGCCAAGCAACTAATTCTGCATCTCTACCCACCCGTGCAGGGAAACTCCGTAGGATGGATGTACGGCGATGCGGGTGACGGCTATGGAGAATCGCGCTTTGATGTATTCCGAATCGTGTTATTTGAGGAAGGATTAGATTTAACCTGGGAACAGGAAGGCGATTTTGCTTTCCCTTACCAAAGTGTGAAGGTGCATCTGCACGGGTTTGAGTCACAGCAAGCTTGGATAGATGGCGAAGAAGTTGCTGTTTCAGGTAATCGTTTAGAATGCGGCACTTTTGAGAAAATTTACTTTCGTCGCCGATCTGAAAACGCGGTAGCTTGGGTTGAGGAATAGCGAAACTTAACTTACACCTTTGCTTCCCTCTTATGATAATTCGTCCCGCGACACCCGCTGATGTACCCGCAGTTCTACCGATGGTTGCCAAAATTTGTGCTTTGCACGAAGATTGGGATGCTGCCAAATATGGCTTTTTACCAAATCCAGAATGGCGATACGATCGCTGGTTGAGTAAAATAGCCACAGACGATCGCGCCGTTTTTTTAGTCGCTGAAACGGAAGCGCCTGAATCAAAACAATTGGTGGCATTTTTGGTAGCAACGGTAGAACGGGAAATACCAATTTATCGTCTCAAGGAATATGCTTTTATACACGATATTTGGGTTGAATCAGAATATCGTCAGCAAGGGATTGCACGACAGATGGTAATGCAGGCGATCGAATTTGTTAACAAAATGGGTGTCAAACAAATTCGACTCGACACGGCTGCACCTAACGAAGCAGCAAGAAAGTTGTTTTCTTCCTGCGGTTTTCGCGTCAGTACGATCGAAATGCTGACCGAATTAGAGTGAAAAAGTGCAGTTACTGGAGGGCCAGTCCACTAGAATAAATTGACAAAAATATCAAAATATGTATTATGCAGGGGCGATCGCGTAGCGGCGTTGATGCCCTTAGCAATGGGAGCGGATTTAGGATCGGACGATAAAATTATTGAATAACGCGCTTTTTGAGCTTTGTACCCCGAATCCAAAAACTATGTTTCGCAAATTTTTGATTTTTTTTATAGCCTTAATGCTTTGCTTCAATCTATTTACATTACCCTCCATATCTGAAACTGTTCCCGAATGCAATGGACACGAAGAAATCTTTACATTTAAACTGCCAAACTACGCAATTCAACATCAGGGAGGAGCTATCCTCAATCTGAAAGTTGCCTATCGCTTGACAGCAGAAGCGATCGACCAAAAAGACTACCCAGATTTGATGTCAGTTAAAAAAGATATCGATAATTTTTTCATCAGTTACGCGAACGAAACAGACTATTGGGAAATCCTGAATAAAAATCTAGTGCAATTTATCTTAGATAAATATTTACAAATCTCATCTTTGAAGATTGAAATGGGTGTGATGCCTACTCTAAACGAGCCTTTATTTCGTGCGAGTATTGTCCGCAGCACTCGACCCGAAATGTGCAGTCTCAGGCTTTAATTTGTAGTTTTAGGTGGGAAGAATACGCCCTAGAAACCAGGTTTGTTCAAGAAACCTGGTTTCTTTTTACCTTACGGCGATCGATCCAGATAAAAAACTACAATCCTGGAAATAGATGATTGCGGAAAGCATCGACAAACAGTCGATGGTCATCGCGCACAACCTCGCCATATTCTTCGCCGAACTTCACTATTGCATCCACAAACTTATCCTCCCGACCCTTCAGAACACCATGAATAGCTTCTTCTGTTTGGAAAGGCACTAAAGTGTGATCGCTATCTACATCAGAGACACAATGAATTTTAGCAACTGCTCGACCTAAATAACCCACTAACTCTAGAATTTCATCCATTGTGTTGATACCGTCCCACTCCAAATCGCCTTTGTAGGGAGAAACTTCCTCTACCAACATTCCCATCCCATTCAGAGTAGTGTAACCCAACCAAGGATCGGAATAGGCTTGCAATGCGCGTTGCGAGATCACAGTGCGGTGTCCGTCGTGCAAGAAATAATTCTTAATTTTGGGGTCAGTAACTACTAAACTCGGTGCGGCAACTTGAGCGGGTTTCATATAAATGATAATGTCGTTTTCCAAAGCCTGGGTTGGACCTTCGAGTAGTAGATTGTAGGAGGATGTCCCCGCACTGCCAATACCCATACCTTGCCGAACCACGATATCTTTGATGTTGTAGTTCAAGCGCTCGAATTTCTTGCTTCTGGGAATACTTTTGAGGTAATCGGGGAACGCCTCTAATATCTTAGTGCGAATTTCGCTATCTACGGGAGTAACACTCGATCCGAGAGTAAAGCGGCGATCGTAATTTTCAATATGAGTTTGACTTTCCAGCAATCCGATGCGCGTGTTTAAGCGCGTTTCATGCAGTAGATTCAGCAATTTGCCAGTTGTATTAGATAAAGTGAGAGCAAAATCACTGCGATCGGGCGAACTAGCAAACTCTGCCACCTGTGCGATGTAACTGCGCGTCATCGTGGCGATCGTCTGCTTAATTTCACCATCGCTGAGCGCCTTTTGATAACCGACCAAGCTTAAGCTGGCAGCTAACCGCTTCACATCCCAGGTAAACGCACCAACGTAGGATTCATCGAAATCGTTAACATCGAAAACCAGTACGCCTTCGCTGTTCATATAAGTGCCGAAATTCTCGGCGTGTAAGTCTCCCTGAATCCAAACTCGACTGGTTCGATCGTTGAGAAATGGGTCTTTATCGTCGGCGACATCCGCATAGAATAAAGCAGCACTACCGCGATAAAAGGCGAAAGCAGAAGCAGCCATTTTGCGAAACTTGATCCGCCATCCCTTCGGATTCGCTTGCATTTGGTCGCCGAAGTTGTTAACGAATACATCGATAATAAATTGCTGGCGGTTGCTTTTGTTGGTTTTTCTGCTCATAAAACTTTGCCCGAGTATGGAAAACTGGTAAACTTCAGTCTGGTAAGCGATCAGTGACGGTGCCAGTCGTTAAGCGAGTATTAATTTAACTGATTCCCAATTCTTTTCGTTATTTCTTCACAATTCTTTATACGTTACTATCAGTACAAGATTCGTGTATTTTGGACAATTGCTAAAAAAAATTCAATTGTATAGCAAATATTGTTACAGATGGACGATAAATACCAAGCCGATCGCCAGATCGAGAAAGGAGAAATACTTCATATTTCTATGCTGGGAGTAAGGGAGGCATATGAAAATAAAAATATCGCCTCTACGCTAGTTATAGAAAATTTAAAACTAGCCAAAAGCAAAAATTATAGAACGGCAGTAACCGAAGCAACCAGCTTAGTTTATCAGCACATATTTAAAAAGCTGGGATTTCAAGAAGAACTAGAGATCGAATATAAATCCTATACGTTCAAGGGAAAGAAATTTTTTGAATCTCTAGAGTAACATAAAGGTTGTATTTTGTTAACCAAAAATCTGGATAATTAACCTTAAGATTTAAAATTCTTATCGTTTTAGCTAAGTTAATTATTCCATTAGGGGGAAGCGTAACGCCTTTCTCAGTGTTTAGAGTAAGCATATCAAAGAAAGGTAGAGCCAAAATTTGACAAAAAGAACTGCCAGCTTGAGCGAAAGTGATAAGGAGGCTTGTCAAGACTATGGAATTCAATCACAATTTTTTTGCCAAACAAGCATGGTTTAGTAGAGCCACTATCATAGCGATTATGGCCAGTTCGATCGCAGCTTGTAACGACACCACAAACAACCCGAATGCTGCTACCTCCACTCCCAGCCCGACTCAGACTGTTGTTGTCACGCCCAGTCCTGTTCCCACTCAAACTGTCGTGGTGACCCCCAGTCCCATTCCCACTCAGACTGTCGTGGTGACGCCCAGTCCTATTCCCACTCAGACTGTTGTTGTGAGGGAACCAATTACCGATTTAGCAATTGTTGGCACTACACCAGATAAGCAGTCGCTTGTTAACAAGCGGGTAGAAGTAACAAATATTACGACTCAAAATGTCAATGGCGATCGCACTTTTTGGGTGGGTGCAGGTAACAACCAACAACTCTTCGTTGTTCTCGATCCAGTATTAGATGCAGGTAGCGCTGAAAACAAAGTTGTTGTTAAACCGGGACAAGCACTTAATCTCAACGGTGTTATCAAACCGATGCCGAGTTCTCAACAAGCTCAGACTCAATGGGGTTTAAGTGCCGCAGAAGCTCAACAATTGAGCAACCAAACAATCTACTTGCAAGCCGATCGAATCAGATTTCTTTAACAATAAATCCCTAGTAAATGCGACGGATTGGGTAAATGTCCAGCCCGTCGCATTGGATTTAGATCTTTTTAGATCCGGCAGGACATTGAATATTATTCCGAACAAGTCGAGGCATAGCCGGAGGAGTTCTTGTTGCAGAGTTACTTTCACAGATACCAGTAATTGTTGTGGCGTTATTGCCAGACCCGATGACAAAGACAGCCCCCGTATAACTCCTGATTCTAGAGTCTTTTGCTGAAGCTGTTGCCCTTGCGCTTCTGGGATTTACGACAGCAACTTTATAGCTGTAATTGCCAGTTTCCGGACTGATACCTACTCCTAATTGGGCAAAATTTCCAAATCGGTTATTTTCAACGTAATAAGCTTGCTGTGCCCTATTCAATGAGCTAATGGTGCTTTTACCTTCATCTTGTTTAGCTCGTATTATCGGGCCAAATTGTTTAACTCCAGCAAATCTGGCAGAATTTTGATTGTGGTATGTAGTGGAAATTCCTGCGGTAGCAGTTATCCCCATAGAAAGCACGGTTAATAGTGTGGTAAAGATGGACGGATAAGCTTTTTTTAACATAGTCGGGTAGCCAAACTTGAAACCCATTTTTTTTCCTCCTACTAGACCCTGTTAGTATTTAACCTGTTGGGTTACTTTAAGGATATCATTTACAGGCGGAAATATATTTGCACGCAAAATCTCTAAAATTGTAGGGTGGGCATTGCCCACCCTATATTTTCAAATCGAAAGTGTAGGAGCGCGAGTTATTTGGTTTCTCCTAAAGTTTGCTACAGATCGTTATTTCCCTATTCCCTTAACTGCAAAGAACTTGACGCATCTTCCGCATATTGGCAGGTAAGTCTAAGTGCATTGCCTGTTGAATAAAAATTGATGGTACTGGAATGTTAGGCGTTGCTTGTACGCTATACGTAAGTATAGTGCCGTTGCTGCAATCTTGTAGCTTTAAATCTGCTGCAAAATCGATAAAGCTGCCTTTTTCCATCCGGAACTGGATTTGCTGCTGGACTACCTCAATTACTTTTAGGTAAATTTCCACCTCAGCGGTGAACATCAGGAAAGCTTTCCTGGCAATTTGATACAAGCGCTTGCTTTTGCCGGTAAGGTTATCACCTCGGTGTAAAACTTCACTGCGGATCAGATCGGGAAAATATTGCACCCAGCGCGGGTAGTCCGTCAGTTGCTGCCAAGCTTGCGATCGCTTGCATGGTAGGTACATCGACGCCGTACACGCACCACCCCAAGCTGAGTGCGATCGCGTCTCCAGCAAAATCTCCCCTGACAGCAGCGCTATTTGCTGCTTTTTATCCCACACCACATCTTTAGCTGGAGCGATCGAGTCCGATACAGAAGGTACAGTCATTTTAGTTTCTACAGCTTCTAGAAATACGAATAAGGTTCGGAGTTGGATTTGTCTAACTTATATACTGTAAGGCAACTATCCCTCCTATTTATCAAGTTACCCACAGCTAGTTAAAAACCTGCAAAGTTATGATAAAGTTTTGAACAATTTTTACCGCAATCTTACGGTAAGAAAAGTGCCATCCCATAGACACATGAAAAATTAGTAGTATAAATTACAAACTCTCACACACGTAATTATACTTCTGTTTGTTTTTTTTATACATTCGAGTCAGTGTTTTTACTGCTTACTTTAGCAGGCTTAACAGGGGCCGATCGTCCACCACAAACCCGGTTTTTTAGAAAAACCGGGTTTGTCGAATCCGACTGTGAGGTCGCGACCCTTAAAATGTAAATTATGGCTCGCTTTGGCAACTTCAAGTGTCAGTGTAAATATAGCAACCGCTCTCGTCGATTAAGGCATTCTTAATTGCTCAAAGCCTTGATTCTAGAACCTTCTTCCCCGACGCCCTAGCCCCTAGCCCCTAGTCCCTAGCTATATATGAGTAACTCTCCTAACTTTGGCAATTGGCGATTTTCGTCTATTTTTGCGATATTTATCGGCTTAACCCTAGCAACTTGGGTACTGAGAGGATTTGAACTTATTACTTTTATTCCCAGCGGCGTCATCTGGGTGTTATTGCTGCTTTCCATCGCGATCGGCATCTTGAGTTATCTGCAAATGACAAGGTGGTAGTAGCTACAAACAGATGTAAATAAATATCTATCTTTGAGACAAGCGATCGATCGATCTTAGGAGCGATTCAACAGAGCGATCGTCTCAGTATTCTCCAAGAGGGAAGGTACAAAAGCTCAAGGAGTAGCATAATGGCAGCTGAATATACAGCAGAACGGACGATTTCAGCGGTATTTAAGCAAGAAGAACAGGTAGGCGATGTCGTGCAGCGTCTGCTCGATCGTGGCGTTTCCCGCGACCACATCTCAGTGATGGGCAAAAATTTCAAGTCCACCACCCGCATTGCCGGATTTATCTCTAAAAAAGATGTGATTTTAGGGGGACTGCGGACAGGCGGCATCTTTGGTTCCTTGTTTGGTTCCGTTCTGGCATTGCTGACAGGTATTGGCGCACTGTGGATTCCTTTTGTCGGCTGGGTTGTAGCCGCTGGGCCATTGGGTGCCGTGCTACTGGGGGCTGCTGGTGGCGCTCTTGCAGGTGCGAGCGGTGCTGGTTTGGTTTCCGCCCTCGTAGCGCTGGGAATGCCGGAAGATAAAGCAACCGTTTACCAAACTCGTCTGGAAGCTGGAGAATTTCTGGTTATGGCTGAAGTCCCAGCCAACAAATCCGGCGAAATTCAGCTGCTGATGCAAAGTGCTGGTGGCGAAGAAGTACATACCAACGAAGCGGCGCTACCTCGTCCTTGTTCGGGTCGTTGCAACAGCGCCAACGACTTATCTCCCGAAGTGCGATCGCATCTATCTGAAGACGCACAAAGAACATTTATCGATCGCTACAATACCGTCTTAGATCAAAGTAACGATCCGTTAAAAGCAGAACACGCAGCGTGGGAAACCATTCACCAGCAATACGAAGAAGATGAAAATGGTGTTTGGTCTAAACAGAAAATCGCTGTTTAGCAAGACAAGCACCGATCTTGGACTCATAAGCCAAAGAAAAGCTAAAGCCTCCGGAACTCAGTTTCTGGAGGCTTAGACTGTATAAAGATCGTGAGGAAAAAGCAAAATGGAAGAGTACATCTGCACAGTCTGCGGCTACGTCTACAAGCCCGGAGAAGGCGATCCAGATAGCGGCATCGAAGCCGGTACGCCCTTTGACTATATATCTGATAGTTGGGTTTGTCCCGTTTGCGGGGCAGCAAAAGACGACTTTGAACCATTGGAAGAGATCTAATTAATTTGTGTCCCAAGCATTGTTACAAGTTGTGGTAATAGGGGGTGGGGCAGCTGGCTTTTTTGCTGCCATTACCTGCGCCGAAGCACATCCACACTTCTCTGTCACCTTACTAGAAGCAGGTCGTGAATTCCTCACCAAAGTTCGCATTTCCGGTGGGGGTCGTTGCAACGTTACTCATGCCTGTTTCGATCCAGCCCAGTTAGTGCAAAATTATCCCAGAGGCGGCAAAGCTTTGCGGGGTGCTTTTACCAGGTTTCAACCCCGCGATACAATTACTTGGTTTGCGGCGCAAGGCGTCGAGCTGAAAACTGAATCGGATGGACGAATGTTTCCTGTCACCGATGATTCCGCAACTATCGTGGATTGTCTGATCGAAACTGCCAAAGCAGCTGGAGTCAAACTTCGTACCGGCGCGGTTGTTGTTTCAGTCAAGACTGTTGAGGAAAACTCGTCATCTAAATTTGAGGTTGAATTGAAATCGGGAGAAAGGTTAAAGTGCGATCGCCTCTTGCTTGCTACCGGCAGTAACTCAACAGGTTATCAAATTGCCAAAGCATTAGGACATCAAATTGAACCACCAGTTCCTTCCCTGTTTACCTTCACCATACTCGACCCCCAATTGCGCGATTTAGCTGGGGTAAGCTTAGATAACGTCCGCGTGCGATTGCAAATTAACGGTAAAACGGAATTTGAACAAATCGGGCCATTATTAGTCACCCATTGGGGTTTAAGTGGCCCAGCTATCCTCAAACTTTCCGCTTGGGGTGCCAGAGTATTGCACGAAAACCACTATCGCGCAACTTTGCAAATTAACTGGCTTCCCCAGTACAATCCAGAAAGCCTGCGTCAAATGCTCTTGGCAGTTAGGTCTCAGTTAGCGCGACGCCAAATTTCCAGCAGCTGTCCGGTACCCATCCCCCGTCGCCTTTGGGAGTATTTAGTCACCCGTGTGGATATCGGTACGGAGGATAAATGGGCTGGTTTATCTAATAAAGTACTCGATCGCTTAATTCAAGAACTTACTCAAGGTCAATACCAAGTTAATGGCAAAGGCGTTTTTAAAGAAGAATTTGTTACTTGTGGCGGCGTCAGTCTCAAAGAAGTAGACTTCAAAACTATGGAAAGCAAATCCTGTCCCGGTCTTTACTTTGCAGGAGAAATTCTGGATATCGACGGCGTAACCGGTGGCTTTAATTTCCAAAGTGCTTGGACAACCGCCCACTTAGCAGGTAATGCGATAGGTAGTTCATAATTGATAGTTCATTGCTTGTAGAAAATGATGAAATTTAGCGAAATCGTCCAAAAACTAGACGTGAATGCTAGCAATAGCCTGACTTCTAACCCAGATCTCAATCCAGAGATTGCGGGAGTGGCAGCAATAGAGGAGGCGACCCCTGGCAGCATAAGTTATATAGAAGGGGGAAAATTCGCGGCTTTTGTCGGAAAAACTGCTGCGAGCGCTTTGATTTTGCCAGCAGACGAAGCCTTACAGCAGCAAGCAACTGAACGGGGGATTGCCTGGATTGCCACAAAAGACCCAAGATTATTATTTGCCAAGACGATCGCACTTTTCTACAAACCTTTTCATCCCGCACCTGAAATTCATCCCGCAGCAGTCATTCATCCCTCAGCTGAAATTGGTAACGATGTTTACATTGGCCCCCACGCGGTCATCCAAGCAGGCGTAAAAATTGGCAACTACGTCTGCGTTCACCCCAATGTAGTAATTTACCCAGAAGTGCAGATCGGCGATCGCACCATCTTACACGCCAACTGTACCATCCACGAACGCGCCCGCATCGGTGCCAATTGCGTCATTCACAGCGGTGCTGTCATCGGTGCGGAAGGCTTTGGCTTTGTCCCCACACCGCATGGCTGGTTCAAAATGGAACAATCTGGCTGTACCGTACTGGAAGATGGTGTGGAAGTTGGCTGCAACAGCACGATCGATCGTCCCGCCGTAGGAGAAACTCGCATAGCACAAAACACGAAAATTGACAACCTCGTACAAATCGGTCACGGCTGTCAGGTAGGTTCTAACAGCGCTTTAGCCGCACAAGTCGGATTGGCTGGCGGAGTGAAAGTAGGAAATCGAGTTTTGCTAGCGGGACAAGTGGGAATTGCCAATCAAGCTAAGATTGGAGATGGTGCGATCGCTTCCGCCAAAGCCGGAATTCATAATGATGTAGAACCAGGAGAAATTGTCTCTGGTATTCCAGCTATTTCCCACAAACATTTTCTCAAAACAGCTGCTATCTACAACCGCCTTCCCGAAATGTATCAAATTCTCAAACAACTCCAGCGTCGCTTTAGCGAAAAGTAACCCAAACAATCGGGAAAGTCGCACTCAATTAGTAGGGTTTACCTCACTTACCGATATTCTGTTTTAAGGCACTATAGAACTGTGCTTAGAGACGCAAAGCTGAATAAACGCAAAGGTTTACAGCCTCAATAGCGTATCTATAGCCGATTATTTAGTAAGCATTTGATTCAGTTTCTGTAAAACAGTTGCGAAGGTTACTGGGATTATGAGAATTGTACGTTTGCAGCCTTTTCAAGAAATGGAAACCCTGCGTCGTCAAATGGATCGGATGTTTGACGAATTAGCACAATACAACGGCGAAACTTCCCAAGGTTGGGTGCCTGCAATAGAATTACACGATGAAGAAAATCATCTCACTTTGCGGGCAGAAATTCCCGGCGTGGAAGGCAAAGATTTGGATATCCACGTTACTCGCGAAGCAGTTTCCCTTGCTGGCGAACGCCGCTATGAAAAACAAGCTGAACACAAGGGTTTTTATCACTCTGAATTCCGCTATGGCAAGTTCCAGCGCACAGTTCAACTACCCGTTCTTATCCAAAACGATAAAGTCCAAGCCGAATTCAAAAATGGCATCCTGACCCTAACTCTACCCAAAGCAGAAGAATTGCAGCGGAAAGTTGTCAAGGTGAATGTTGTTAATAGCTAAGCAAATCTGAGAACAAAAATATGAGAAACCTGGTTTCTTTTAAAAACCAGGTTTCTCTGCTAATTAAAAGAAGATCGTTTATCAAAACTGAGTTACAAACAACGGAGTTTTTAATTTTATTTATCTCAGTAGTGAAATTACAAGAATATCCCAGACTAAAAATGGCATAATTAGCCACTAAAAATCGCAATCAGGTTCGCGAATTAAACGTTCATTTATGAAACCATTAAACTGGGGTATTTCCGCCCAGCTGCCAACGTAATTAATCGGTTCGTCTATAGTTGTACCATTTGGTATGCGACCGATAATTTCTCCGTTGGGTTCTTTGCGAATATTCACACCTGTATCCTTGGGATCGAAAACTACGTAATCCTCATTTTGAACCAGACCATCCCCATCTATCCAACCTCTGCTTCCGGATTTTCCTACTCGCACTTGAAGCCAACCATTTCTTTCTATTCCTGTAGCAGTTACCTGAGTTCCGTTAGTGATTCTTCTGATAATACGTCCGTTGGGAGTAGCACGCAAGTTTACATAAGTATCTCGCGGATCTTGAACTGTGTAATTGCGACAAATATCTAATTGTGCTGATGATAAAATAGGTGTATTTAATACAGTAAAAAATCCACTTGCAATTGTAGTGAATATGAAATTTAGTTTCATTTTATCCTCCTAAGTTATCAAAGTAAACTAGCTCCTATTCCATATTTCTGGTTGCCATATTAGGTTTTGGATTGAGTGTTTCCAAGCAAAAATGCTTTTTTGCTCATCCTGCAAAGCTAGCGATCGATTTTTTTGTCATATCTATACAAAACTTTACGTATTCAACATAGTCTCCTCCCTGCCCACTCCCCCGCTACCCCACTAAGGATAATGAAAACTTAAAAACCAGCCTTATTCATGAGATGACTTGTTTTGGTTACCAGAATGTGACTTGTGCATCAAGTAACTGCTGGCGGCAATGAGTATAATCGAGATAGCTAAATAAAGTATATCTTGGTAGTTTTGTATTGGCATCGCTGTAACTTGTTTAAAAAAGCTAACTACCAACACCATAACAATGACTTTTAACACTTTTTCTTTGAGTTCATCTAAAGAGTGAATTTCCAAAATGCGGATTTCCTTATTAGCTCTGCCAACGTCTATTTTGGAAATAAATAACTCGTATATCCCAAAACTGAAAATCATCAAAACTATTCCGATTAAATAAAGGTCTATTCCCCCAATAATATTAGTCATAACTTTGGTAATAGCTTGGGAGTGATTTTCATGCAAATGGGAGTACTGTTTAATAGCTTCTATAATTTCCAAACTGCCAAGCAAAAATAAATTTATGACGCTAATTAACCCGAACAAGACGGGAATAATAGCCAAAAATCTCACAGCCCAAAGTAAATTTTCCGTTACTTGCTCAACTCTTTTATCAAATCGCATATAATAAGCCCCAAAATCTATCGGCTCATTATACCCCAAACAGCAATGGGATTTTAGTTGATTGCTAAAATTTTTGCAACAATCTAGATAAGTAGAGACTAAAGACCCTTGAAACGGCCATTAGTCTCTGCTGCCATAACGATCGCCCAGCATCGTGGGCCTACAATCCCAATTTTTCTAATACCGGGCGGGTAGAAACAATATGCTTCTGCAAACCGAGCTTTTCTGGCTCAATCCCCAACGCCAAAGCGACCAACTGCGGTAAATGCAGCACCGGTAAACCTAACTCTTGTCCAATGACCTTTTCTACTTCTGGTTGACGCGAATCTAAATTCAAGTGACACAAAGGACAAGGCGTTACCAGACAATCTGCACCAGCGGCTTTTGCTTCTTGAATATGCGTTCCCGCCATCTGAAAAGATTGCTCTGTAGCATAGCTAGAAAGCGGCCAACCGCAACACTGCGTTCGCCCTCTGTAATATATAGGTGTCGCCCCAACTACCCGAAACACATTTTCCATAGATTCTGGCTTGTACGGATCGTCAAAAGGGATTGACTTTTGAGCGCGGAGGAGGTAACATCCGTAAAACGCTGCACAGCGCAGACCGCTCAATTTTCGGGAAACTCGTTTTTGCAGTTCTTCTAAACCGTAATCTCCCACTAAAGCCCAGAGGAGATGCTTGACTTCAGAGCTACCCCGATAAGGAGAACAACCTTCTTTTTTGAGTAAGCCATTAATCTGTTCTAAATAAACTGGGTCTGTTTGCTGGGCTTGTTTGAGACGTTCATCTACATGACCGATCACTCCCTGACACGTACTGCAATGAGTGAGCAAGGGTAGATTCAGTTCTTCTGCCAAAGCAATATTGCGGGCATTAACACTATCTTCCAACAAGCGAGATTCTTCTTTAAAAGTGCCCGAACCGCAGCAAGAAGCCTTTTTTAGCTCAATCAATTCGATGTCCAGCGCTTGAGTCAGGGCTGCGGTAGATTGATATAGTTCCCGGCAGGCACCTTGGGCAACACAACCGGGAAAATAAGCATATCTAAGTTTCATTTGTCAAGTATATTGGTAAGGTTTCGGGGAGCCAAATGGGGACTCTTTCTCTATCATCGCCTGTTTGTGGGATGTGGGAGGTGGGTAATACCCATATCGGCTGCCCAATTGGGCATTTTCCGGCTTTTAGTGTCAGTCAGAAAACTGGCCAAATGTGGTGATAGAGCGATCGCCATATTCAGATAAGATTAAGAAATGCTTAGAACCGTGTTTCCGACAGAGGAAGTTCTGGCAACTGCGAAAAGGGATGACTATGAGCGATAAAACTTTTGAGAAAGTCCAAAAAATTGTGGCAGACCAGCTGAGCGTTGAAGCAAGCGACGTCAAACCAGAAGCCGATTTCGCCAACGATCTGGGGGCTGACTCCCTGGACACCGTAGAATTGGTGATGGCGTTAGAAGAAGAGTTCGATATCGAAATTCCCGACGAAGATGCAGAAAAAATTCGGACTGTTCAAGACGCGGTAAACTACATCAACGATAAAGTAGCCGCATCGGCGTAAATTTACTGTTGAGTACTGACTGCTGAGTGCTGAGTAAAAATTAGGGAGAAAGTATCTCTCGGTTGTGTATTTTGTTCTGCGTTCTGGGTGTGGAAGCCCAAGTTGATAGCTGAATCATGACAGATTTTGAAGGTAAGCGCGTTGTTATTACCGGTCTGGGCGCGATTACACCCATTGGCAATACCTTAACAGAGTATTGGGAAGGATTGTTAAGCGGACGTAACGGCATAGGGCCGATAACCTTGTTCGATCCGTCCCGGCATGATTGCCGCATTGCCGGTGAGGTGAAAGGATTTAATCCCCTCGACTACCTGGATCGTAAGGATGCCAAGCGCATGGATCGCTTTGCCCAATTTGCAGTAGCTGCCAGCAAGCAGGCTCTAGCAGACGCTCAGTTTGTTATCAACGAACTGAACGCAGAACAGGTAGGCGCGATCATCGGCACAGGTATCGGCGGTCTCAAGGTACTCGAAGATCAACAAGAGATTTACTTAACTCGCGGCCCAGATCGCTGTAGCCCTTTCATGATTCCCATGATGATCGCCAACATGGCGGCTGGGTTAACCGCGATTCACATCGGCGCGAAGGGGCCAAACTCCTGTTCCGTAACCGCCTGTGCCGCAGGTTCCAATGCCATAGGCGATGCCTTTCGCCTCGTCCAACGGGGCTATGCCCAAGCCATGATTTGCGGCGGCACGGAAGCAGCGGTAACACCTCTATCCTTAGCAGGATTTGCGGCAGCGCGGGCGTTATCGAAGCGCAATGAAGATCCGGGGCGTGCATCTCGTCCGTTCGATCGCGATCGCGATGGCTTTGTCATGGGCGAAGGTGCCGGTATTCTCTTGTTGGAAGAACTAGAACACGCCCTGAGTCGCGGGGCTAAAATTTATGCTGAAATCGTAGGTTACGGCATGACCTGCGATGCCTACCACATGACCGCCCCAGTACCGGGTGGAGAAGGCGCCGCCAGAGCGATGCAGCTGTGTTTGAAAGACGCCCGTCTTACTCCAGACCGGGTTAGCTACATCAACGCCCACGGCACCAGCACACCCGCCAACGATGTTACCGAAACGGCAGCAATTAAAAAAGCTTTGGGAGAAGACGCCTACAAAGTGGCGATCAGCTCCACCAAATCGATGACAGGACATCTTTTGGGCGGTTCCGGCGGCATAGAAGCAGTTGCAACCGTCATGGCAGTTGCCAACGATCGAGTTCCACCGACAATTAACTTAGAAAACCCCGACCCAGAGTGCGACTTAGATTACATCCCCCACCAAAGTCGGGCTCAAAAAGTCGAAGTGGCTTTGTCCAACTCTTTCGGGTTCGGAGGTCACAACGTCACTTTAGCGTTTAAAAAATACGTTGCAAATGGGTAAATAGGACAAGGGATTGGGTAGTATTAATGGGGGTCGGGACAAAAAAGAGCAAATTTCTTCTTACTCCTGACGCCTTAACCCTAGCCCTAGCCCGATAAAAACTACTTGCCCATCGATCCTGCTAGTGGGATGATGGGTATGTTGTTTTGGGGCGATCCAGAGCAGCGACATTTCAGCTCGCATACCAAGTTTTCGACCGTCGTAAAAAAGATTTACAGATTATGGCCGTAGCAACTCAATCGCTTGAGGAACTCTGCATTAATTCCATCCGCTTTCTAGCAGTAGACGCGGTACAGAAAGCAAACTCTGGTCACCCAGGACTGCCAATGGGCGCAGCGCCAATGGCGTTTGTGCTTTGGGATCGCTTTATGCGGTATAACCCCAAAAATCCGAAATGGTTTAACCGCGATCGCTTCGTTCTCTCCGCAGGGCATGGCTCTATGTTACAGTACGCCCTGCTTTATCTCATGGGTTACGATAGCGTCACGATCGAGGATATCAAGCAATTCCGTCAGTGGGGCTCTAAAACTCCCGGACACCCGGAAAACTTTGTGACCGCCGGTGTAGAAGTGACCACTGGACCACTCGGACAGGGGATTGCCAATGGAGTCGGTTTGGCGATGGCTGAAGCTCACCTCGCCGCTAAATTCAACAAACCCGATGCCAAAATTGTCGATCACTACACCTACGTAATCCTGGGTGATGGTTGCAATATGGAAGGAGTTTCCGGTGAAGCTTGTTCCTTGGCAGGACACTTGGGATTAGGCAAACTCATCGCTCTGTACGATGACAACCACATCTCGATCGACGGTTCTACAGATGTGGCATTCACAGAAGATGTTTCCAAGCGCTTTGAAGCTTACGGTTGGCACGTCCTCCACGTTAAAGATGGCAATACCGATTTAGAAGGAATTGCTAAAGCTATTGAAGCGGCAAAAGCTGTCACCGATAAGCCCACCATGATTAAGGTGACAACCACGATCGGTTATGGTTCCCCCAACAAAGCAAATACCGCAGGCGTACACGGTGCGGCTTTAGGTAACGACGAAGTAAAACTGACTCGCGATAATTTGGGTTGGCAATACGAACCTTTTGCGATCCCAGAAGATGTTCTCAAACATACGCGCAAAGCAGTAGAACGCGGTGCTGGTTACGAAGAAGACTGGAACAAGGCTTTAGCTGATTACAAAGCTAAATATCCTCAAGAAGCAGCTGAATTTGAACGGTTCGTGAGCGGCAAACTGCCAGACGGTTGGGATAAAGTATTACCAACTTACACTGCTGAAGATAAAGCACTGCCCACCCGTAAGCACTCGGAAACCTGCCTCAACAAACTGGCACCAGTTTTACCTGAGTTAATCGGTGGTTCTGCTGACTTGACCCACTCTAACCTTACCGAACTCAAAGGGATTGGCGAGTTTCAAAAAGGGCAATACCAAAACCGCAACATCCACTTTGGCGTGCGGGAACACGGTATGGGCGCAATCTGTAATGGGATGGCTCTACACGGTTCGGGATTGATTCCCTACGGCGCTACCTTCCTGATCTTTACAGATTATATGCGGGCTTCGATCCGCTTATCCGCGCTGTCTGATGCTGGTGTGATTTGGGTAATGACCCACGACTCGATCGGACAAGGAGAAGATGGCCCAACCCACCAACCGATCGAAACTCTCGCTTCTCTGCGTGCAATTCCTAATTTGACAGTAATTCGTCCCGCAGATGGAAACGAAACTTCTGGCGCTTACAAAGTTGCGATCGAAAAAGCAAAGAAAAACGAGCCTACCCTGTTGGCGTTCAGTCGTCAAAATCTCCCCAACTTAGCTGGTACTTCCATTGAAGGTGTAGCCAAGGGAGCGTACATTTTAGTTGATTCTGATGGTACACCGGATATTATTCTCATCGGTACTGGTTCGGAAGTTAGCCTTTGCGTTACCGCTGCGGAGAAACTCACTGCTGAAGGTAAGAAAGTGCGCGTCGTTTCCATACCTTCCACAGATATCTTTGATGCACAAGATGCAGCTTATAAAGAATCTGTACTACCGAAAGCTGTCACCAAGCGTTTGTCTGTAGAAGCTGGTTGCAGTTTCGGCTGGCACAAGTACGTAGGTGCTGAAGGCGATACTGTTAGTATCGATCGCTTTGGTGCTTCTGCCCCAGGCGGCGTTTGTATGGAAAAATTTGGTTTTAGCGTTGATAATGTGTTAGCTAAAGCTAAAGAATTGTTGGGTTAATAGTTCGATCGACAAGATTTCGCAGGCAAGATGCCTGTAATACTTGTGGGTGGGCAAGATGCCCACCTTTTTTTTAAATAATCTTGCAAAATAAGGTTTCTGTTTTGTTGTTAGTGGGTCAAACTTACCAAACAACTGAGTTTACAGGTAATCAAGTTATTGTTTCTCAAATTTTTACACACCTGACCCTTACGGCTGAGCAGGTGTTGAATGGATAAGTTTCTAATAATTGTGATATGCTGATAGCGCCACGACCAATGGTAGAAAATTGGATGAATTGGGGAAGTTCAAGGAAAGTACGATCGCCTGATTAAATAGCTAATTAGAGATAATGGTGTGTCGCACTATTATTAGTATACCGTTACTACTCTACTTCTTTACCGGATAGCAGAAAAACTTACATTCTTTCGGAGAGAGTAACAAAGCATTTATCTTTGGCAATTGTAAGTATCTAATAGTCGGTTCAGTGAAATTACTTAAGCTTGCGAGGTTAGCTGGGTACGTATATTTTCAGTAAATGTCAAGCTTTGCAGAAGAAATATTGGCGACAAAAAAAGGCCAAAGCACTAAATAAATTAAATTGACGATTCTCGCGATCGGTGTTTAAATGTCATTCAAGAAAAGGAAAACCTTTTGCCTTAGCAATATCAGTCAAACTTGGCCAAATTAGCTGTTCTGCTTTGATAACTCAAAGCGTCCGCTGGGGAATACTTAGTTTGGCGAGCTAATGAGAGTGTCAACAACCTTGTTTAAGGTGCTATGGGGGTTGCGAGTGCAGATAGGCCGGAAAAAGGAGGCGTTAGCCAAAAACTCTGCCTAAACGTATAACAACAGGAGCCTCCAAAAAAACATCTACCTTTAGATATAAAATTACTCGCCAGTCTTTTACAAAATTGCATAAACTTGGGGTATGCAGATCTTAATTTACTCCTACAACTATCATCCAGAGCCGATCGGCATCGCTCCCCTGATGACGGAACTGGCAGAAGGTTTGGTCAAGCGCGGTCACGAAGTCCGCGTTGTCACGGCCATGCCTAACTATCCAGAACGCCGCATCTACCCCGGATACCGACGGAAACTGTACAAAGCCGAACAAAGAAACGGTGTTTTAATCGAACGCAGTTACGTCATGATTCGCCCGAAACCGAGTTTGCTCGATCGAGTGCTATTGGATGGCAGCTTTGTGCTGACCAGCTTCCTACTCGCCCTCAAAGGCGAGCGACCGGACGTTATCCTGGCAACAGTACCGCCTCTGCCAGTTTGCCTACCGGCTGCTCTAGTGGGATGGCTGCGGGGCTGTCCGGTAGTCTTGAACGTTCAGGATATTCAACACGAAGCGGCTGTTTCCGTTGGTTTGTTGAATAATAAACTTGTAATTCGCGCTTTTGAAGCCCTGGAAAAATTTGCCAATCGGACAGCAACTAAAATTAGCGTCATCGCCGATGGGTTTGTGGAGAACTTACTGGCAAAAGGCGTTTCGCCCAGCAAAATCGAGCTGATCCCCAACTGGGTAGATGTGAATTTTATCCGCCCCTTACCGAAGGAAAATAACGCTTTCCGGGCTGAACATCAACTCAATGGTAAGTTTGTCGTACTCTACTCCGGTAACATTGCCCTCACTCAAGATATAAGAACAGTTATTAAAGCAGCAGCCCTGCTGAGCCATATCCCGGAAATTGTGTTTGTAATTGTAGGTGATGGGCAAGCTTTGGAGCGGGTGCAGTATTATTGCGAAATTGACCAAGCTCATAACGTCAAACTGTTACCATTCCAACCCCGCGAAAAATTACCGGAAATGCTAGCTGCGGCAGATGTAAGCTTGGTGACTCAAAAGCCGAATGTAATAGCGTTCAACTTACCCTCGAAAATTCCTGTGATTCTGGCTTCAGGTCGTCCGATCGTTGCCTCCGTACCCGCGACCGGTACTGCGGCTAAAGCAGTGCGACAAAGCGGCGGCGGTTTGGTGGTAACTCCAGAAGACCCGAAAGCTTTAGCGTTTGCGATTGAAGAACTCTACAACAATCCCGAAAAAGCAGAAATGCT
Source organism: Aerosakkonema funiforme FACHB-1375 (assembly GCF_014696265.1). Lineage (GTDB taxonomy): Bacteria > Cyanobacteriota > Cyanobacteriia > Cyanobacteriales > Aerosakkonemataceae > Aerosakkonema > Aerosakkonema funiforme_A. Next base: position 63,083 of record NZ_JACJPW010000031.1, read on the forward strand.
AGGACGGCAAGCCAGACAGCACGCGGTAGAGCATTATTCGTTTGAGCAAGCCTTGAATAGCTATGAGGAACTGTTTGCTTCTTTCGGCACTCAGCTAGCCTCAAAGCCGAAACCGTTGCCAAGCTAGGAGATGTTCGACGCTGCTTTGGCAGGGTGCGTCACCTTTTCAAATCTTAAAAACGATAAAATAAGCACATCGATCGCTTATGGCGTGTAAATAGTGCCTTTGACGATCGAGTTGTTGTGCTATATGGTTGAATAAAGTAATGCGCGATCGGGTATTGGCCTGGTTAGCAGATAACGTTCCCCATTCTCGACTCCAGCATATTATTCGAGTCGAACAGATGTCGATCGAACTGGCGACGCTGCACAATTTGAATTGCGAAAAAGCCGCTGTATCCGGTTTGATGCACGATTTGGCAAAATATTTTAAACCTCAACTTCTCCTTTCCACAGCACGGCAAGAAGGATTGGAACTCGATCCTGTAGATGAGGAAAATCCGCATTTACTGCACGCAGAAGTAAGTGCGATCGTGGCTAGAGACGTGTTTGGCGTAGATGATGAAGAAATATTGCAGGCCATCCGGAATCATACTTTGGGCAGACCCGGTATGAGCTTGTTGAGCTGTAGCGTATTTTTAGCTGACAGTCTAGAGCCGGAACGAGGCAATACCCCAGAGCTAGAAGCTCTGCGGCAAGAAAGTCGCCAAAATCTATACAAAGCTGTTTGGCGAACTTGCGATTATTCGCTGAAATATTTGATAGCAACCCATCGATTAATTCACCCCAGAACTATACTGACCCGCAATTGGGCTATGCAAATGGCAAACCAAAAGCAGGGGCAAGCGGAAAATAATAAAAACCTGATGCCGACATAGACACGATCGGCAGATTGCCCAAAATTTAGCGAACTTATTTAAAATAAAGACAACGTTGAATTCAAAAATTGGTGAAACCAGCGTAAATCTATACCTTTATAACTCGATAAGGATCGAGCCATTTAATGTCCGATCATATCAAAAGCATAGAATCAGCATACCCAACTGTTTTGACAGACGGCAGCGCGGCCAACTCAATTGGAAACAGGCAAGATACCAGCAGCGCACTGGCTTTGAACATAGCTGAAGCAGCCTCAGACCGCAAGGGAGGTGATATTGTAGTACTCCGAGTGTCAGAGGTTTCTTATCTGGCCGATTATTTTATAATTGTCACTGGCTTTTCCAGGGTACAGGTGCGAGCTATTTCTCAAAGCATACAAGAAAAAGTAGAACAAGAACTGCAACGTCGTCCCCGCCGCATAGAGGGACTAGCAGAGGGAACCTGGGTAGTTCTGGACTACGGTGATGCGATCGCCCACATCTTGATGCCTCGCGAACGCGAGTTCTATAATCTGGAAGCGTTTTGGGGGCACGCAGAACGAATAGAACTGCCGCAAATCGAAACCAGTTGAGGTGAATGATGGAGTCTTCTGTTTCTATATGCCCAGTTCCATCCGAACAGCTACCCATCAACGAGTACCAAGAACTGAGAGAGTCTTGGTTCTTTAGTTGGGCAACTCTAGATTGGGTCAGCTACGTTAGAAAGATGGCTTGGGTGTGGGGTTGGAGTTGGTTGCTCACCGGGCCGGTGGCATCTGCCAGTTTTGCCCCTCAGAAGGCTCCAGGCCAGTTTATCTTATGTGGTGCGGCTCTATCCAGTTTTTTTATTGGTTTAGTTCTGCTACAACTATACTTGGGCTGGATGTACGTGCGCGATCGCTTGGCTTGTGTCAATGTGATATACGAAGAGTCTGGTTGGTACGACGGGCAATGCTGGACTAAACCTCCAGAAGTGTTTACCCGCGATCAACTGATTGCAACTTACGAAGTTCAACCGATTCTTCAACGCCTCCAACGTACCTTTGCAATCCTAGTTTTATCTTTTGGCATCGGCAGCCTCATTTGGATTATTCTGTGAGCGCTCAGCCGTGTAATGATTTTAGACAGAGAATAAATCTTCCGATCTAAAATCTAAAATTCCATCAATCCGTACCCCTTCAGTGATACATTCTTACCCATGACAAGGGGAAAAAGAACTCAATCCGCAGAATTAGAAGTAACGCTACTGCGAGAAGGCATTCCTGAATCAATCCATCGCGTCCAAGCGGTTGTTTGTGACGATCGCGGACGCATATTATCGGTAGCAGGGAACGCCGAAACCGCAACTTTTGCTCGTTCCGCGCTCAAACCTTTCCAAGCGCTAGCCGTCACCACTACCGGCACTCTGGAACGCTTCGGTTTGACAGATAGAGACTTGGCGATTATCTGTAGTTCCCACAAAGGCAAAATCGAGCAGGTACGTCAGGTTTTTAACGTTCTCTGGCGTTGCGATATCGACCCGTCGGCACTTCAATGTCCGATCCCGGAAGGTAAGCAAAGTCCGCTGGAATATAATTGCTCCGGCAAACACGCGGGAATGCTAGCCGTTTGCCAGCAACGTAATTGGCCTCTCAATACTTATTTACAGCGCAACCACCCGGTTCAGCAGCTAATCTTGAGCAAAGTGGCCGAACTCCTGCGAATGCCAGGAGAAGAGTTTATCAGCGCTCATGATGATTGTGGCGCTCCTACCTATTTCATGCAACTGGGACAAATGGGGACTTTGTATGCCCAGCTCTCCTCCGGTACAAATTTAGATATGGAGCGCATTGTCCGCGCCATGACACATCACCCAAATATGGTAGCTGGGGAAGGGGAATTCGATACGGAATTGATGCGCCAGACCCAAGGAGAATTGGTGAGTAAGGGTGGGGCAGAAGGAGTTCAGTGCATTGGTAGGGTAGGCGAAGGCATGGGGCTGGCAATAAAGGCGATCGACGGTACCAAGCGTGCCAAACACGCCGTTGCGATTCACCTGCTCAGACAAATGGGCTGGATTACTCCCAGCGTAGCGGAATCTATGTCTGAAACCTTCATCAGCTTGGGCAAGTACAAACGTCTGGAGGTGGTGGGGGAATTATCCTTGCTCTAGCTAGCTTTTTGCAAATATCCAAATTTTTTGGAAATGCCACTTGCAACTTTTTTGTGTTATTGTTATAGTTGTAAAGGCGACGCGGGATAGAGCAGTCTGGTAGCTCGTCGGGCTCATAACCCGAAGGTCAGTGGTTCAAATCCACTTCCCGCCACTAATAAACAAGACAACAAGCCCTGCAAGCTAAAGTGGTTGCAGGGCTTGTTGTATTCTTATGATCGGATATACAAAAAAACTTATGGCTAATCTTTTGCGGCGTCCGATTTTGGTTGGGGGAGTGGGTCTCTCGTTTTTGCTCTGGCTGTGGCAAAGTTTTGATGACATGGCTGGGCAGATGGATGAAGTTGGTATACTGGGTGCGATCGCACTCGGAGGTTTACTGCTATTGCAGAAAAAAGAACCCAAAAAAACCCAGTTACAGCTAGACTTACCGATGGTGGAGCGATCGACCGCAGAAAAAGCGATCGCCCAAGCAGAAAGCGCGATCGCTCTCGTGGAATCAGAAGCAGCTCAGTGCAATGCGATCTCCCAACTGCGTCAAAAAGCCGCCGAACTGACGGCAGAATTAGACCGAAAAAAGATAAGCTTGGCGGTGACGGGTGGCAAGGCGGTAGGCAAAACTACTTTGATTCAAGTTTTGCAGTCGAACTGGGTTTCTCAAATCGCGCAAACTGTGACTTTGCAAGAAACAGCGACATTGTTCGCTCTTGATGAAGCCGGTTTGACCGCAGAGAAAGATGCAATCGCAAGGGCACTCGCTGCGGACTTAGTATTATTTGTTACCTGTGGCGATTTAACAGAGCCAGAATATCAAACTTTGCAGCAGCTAAAAGCAGCTAACCAGCGCACTGTTCTTGTCTTCAATCAAGAAGATCGGTATTTACCGGAAGAACGAGAAGTCGTGTTGCAAAAGCTACAGCAAAGGACGATGTTATTGCTGGAAACAAATGATGTAGTGGCGATCGCGGCATCTCCGAAAGCGATTAAAGTGCGACAGCATCAAACAGATGGATCGGTGCAGGAGTGGTTGGAAGAATCAGTACCGGAGATAACAGCACTAACCGATCGCTTAAGCCAAATTGTAGCGCAGCAAAATCAACAGTTGGTGTGGGCAACAACTTGGCGGCAAGCAATGGCTTTGAAAGCAGAAGCCAAATCGGTGTTGAATGAAATCAGACGCGATCGCGCTTTACCTGCGATCGAACAATATCAGTGGATCGCAGCAGCGACAGCTTTTGCTATCCCCATACCCGCACTCGACTTAGTGGCGACGGGTGCGATCGACGCTCAATTAATTTTAGAGTTGAGCAATATTTATCGACAAAAGTTTTCCCTCGAACAAGCGAAAACTGTAGCCGCAGCAATGGGAAGCTTAATGCTGAAACTCGGTTTGGTGGAACTTTCTACCCAAACAATTACCACAATCCTCAAAAGCAACACAATTACTTATGTTGCAGGTGGTTTGGTGCAGGGAGTCAGCGCCGCCTACTTGACTCGGTTGGCAGGACTTAGCTTAATCGAGTATTTCCAGGAGCAGGATGCTGTTACTGTGGAAGGGGAGAATTCTCTGAAACTCGATCGCCTGCGCGAGACAGTACAAAGAGTATTTCAGCAAAATCAAAGAATGGCATTCTGGCAATCGTTTGTCAAGCAAGCAGTCGGGCGTTTGATGCCAGAAGCGCCGTTGCCTCAAATCACCAGTTCCGAGGCAGTTGTTAGCGGTTAGTGGGTGTGTGAAAAATGTCTACGCAGCGTAATTGGCTACAAATAACTGAATACATCTCCATTGCCGCCTCAGCTGTGGGAACCGTCGCTGCTGGCGTTACCGGTCAGGTAGCTGCGGCTGCCGCACCCCTGACGGTAGCGCTATCATTAAATACGATTAACCGACAGCGATTGCAGCAGGAGATGTACCAGGACACCAGCAGTGCGATCGGCGAGCTGCATCAAACTGTAAGGTCTCTGCATCAGGAAGTCCAAGCGCTGCCAGACCAAACCTTGAGTCCTATTTCCCAGTCTCTGTCTGAATTGGAAAATTTAACTCAGACGCTAACTAATCGACAGCAGGAGTTAAGCGAACAGTTTCAAGCGCGATCCGAAACGCAAGCAATTCAACAACTGGAAAAGTCACTGCAACTATTAACAGAGCAATTCAGAGAGCAACTGACTGTTTTGGGATTGCGGATCGACAATTTGCCAATTCCAGAAGCAGTTGACTTGACCGGAATAGAAAGAGAAATAACCAATCTGCACGCTCAATTGGAGGAGTTAAACGAACAGTTTGACTCCAGACCGGAGGTAGCTGGACTGGCAAAGATGCAGCAAGATACCAGCAGTGCTATTACTCAGCTGTATCACATTTTTGAATCTCTGCATCAGCAAGTTGAAGCGCTACCGGAGCAAACTTTAAATACGATCGGGCAATCTCTTTCTAAGTTAGAAAACTTTACGCAATCGCTAGCCGAAGGACAAGAGGAATTAGCGCAACAGTTCCAAAAGCGACCGGAAATAGAAGAAATCGCAGGCATAACAGAAGAGTTGAATGCGGTGATGTTACTTCTTTCCGATCGCTCTGCTATAGAAGAAGATATTGCAAATATACGTCTGCGTTTGGATGCTCTATCCGAACAGTTGAGCGCTCGTCCGGAAACGCCTGCACCGCCGCAGGTGGGAGAAGAAAGCGCGATCGCAAAGCGGCTAGAAGAAGATATTACTAATTTGCGCTTGCAATTGGAGAATTTAACTCGACAATTTAGAAGTCGCCCGGAATTAGAAGCTCTGCCACAAATGCGGCAGGAAATCGATCGCACAAGCGAACAATTACATCAAATAACACAAAATCATCTCGCTTCTTTAAGCGAACAAGTGGAAATTTTAACTCAACAGTTGAGCGCAGGACCGGAGGTAGAAGGTCTACCACAAATTCAGCAGGAAATCAGTAGCGCCAGCGCTCAAATGCGTAAAATGGAAGCAGAAATTGTTTTCTTGAGTCGTCAGTTCGAGAATATAACTCAAAATCTCAATAGCACAGAAGATACAAAGATAGAAGCACTGCCGCAGATGCAGGCAGAAATAAGAACGGCAAGCGATCGAGTGCGTCAAATGGAAGGAGAAATAGTTTCTTTCCGCACTCAGTTGGAAAATCTGATTGAAAACTTTAACAGCAGAAGGGAAATAGAAGTACTGCCGCAGATGCAGGCGGACATGAGAACGGCAAGCGATCGAGTCAGTGCAATGCAAGCAGAAATAGCTGCCTTCCGCACTCAGTTAGAAAATTTAGTTGAAAACTTTAACAGCAGCAGGGAAATAGAAATACTGCCGCAGATGTCGGCGGATACTAACAGCGCCAGCGATCGAGTCAGTGCAATGCAAGCAGAAATAGCTGCTTTCCGCACTCAGTTAGAAAATTTAATTGAAAACTTTAACAGCAGAGGGGAAATAGAAGTACTGGCGCAGCCGGAACAGGAAACTAGCACTGAGATCGAACGATTGAATCAAGTAGAAACAGAACTGGCAAATTGGCGGTCTCAATTGGAGAATTTAGTTCAACAGTTCAACTCAAGACCAGAAGCGGAATTACTGCCACAGGTGCAGCAGGGAATGAGCAGCACGATCGCCCATTTTCGTCAAATCCAAGTAGAAATCCTGTCTGTGCGCCGTCAGTTTGATGCGCTGACTCGAAATTTCAATTCTCGCCCGGAAATAGAAGCGCTTCCCCAGGTGCGAGAAGAAACAAATAATGCGATCGCTCAGTTAGTTAAAATGCAAGCGGAAATAACAAATTTCCGGGCTCAACTTGATGCTCTAAATCAGAAATTTAGCGATAGAACGGAAATAACTGCGCTGACTCAAGTGCAACAAGAAACTCGGAGAGCAATAGAGCAATTAAATCGACAATTACAGGGAGAAATAAGTAATCTGCGGGTGCAAATCGATGACATATCCGAACAGTTAGCTGCTAGACCGGAAGTGGCGGTAATAGCAGAAATGCAACAGGAAAGTAGCAGTGCGATCGCACTATTAAACCAACAATTGCAAGGAGAAATTGGAAATCTGCGCTCGCAAATAGATGACTTGACCGACCAATTAAGCAACAAATCAGAAGAAGTCGAGGTAGTAGAAGTAAGACAAGAAAGCAAAAGCGCGATCGCACTGCTAAACCAACAATTGCAAGGAGAAATTGGAAATCTGCGCTCGCAAATAGATGACTTGACCGACCAATTAAGCAACAAATCGGAAGAAGTCGAGGTAGCAGAAATAAGACAGGAAAGTCAAAGCGCGATCGCCCTTTTAAACGAACAACTGCAAGGAGAAATAGGTAATCTGCGCTTTCAGATAGATGATTTGGTCGAACAAGTGAGCGATAAATCGGAAGCAGCAGCGCTAGCAGAAATACAACAAAATACCAACAGCGCAATTGACCAGCTAAATCAACAATTGCAAGGGGAAATTATTAATTTGCGTTCCGGTCTGAATGATCTAAACCAACAGTTTAGTTCCAGACCGGAAGTGGAAGCGATCGCAAATTTATCGGAAGCACTCGCCGCAATACAGCCTCCCCAAATTGAAGATTGGCCTCACATCAAAATCAAGGTAATTGGTGTGGGTGGAGCGGGCGAAAAAGCGATCAACCGCGCAATGGCTAGCCGCCTCATAGGTGTTGAATTTTTGTGTATAAACACTGATGCTCAGGAATTAGCGCAATCATTTGCCCCCAACATTTTGCAAATCGGACAAAATTTGACACAAGGAATGAGTGCTGGTGCCGATCCAACTACTGGGGAACAAGCCGCAAAAGAATCGCGTCAGGAGATAGCAGCTGCGATCGAGCAATCCGATATAGTATTTATTGTGGCTGGAATGGGAGGCGGTACGGGCACAGGCGCTGCACCAATTATAGCAGAAATTGCTAAAGAAAAAGGTGCTTTAACAGTAGGAATTGTCACGCTTCCTTTCGTTCATGAAGGGCGACGCCGCATCGAAAAAGCAAATGAAGGCATTGCAGATTTGCAGAACAAAGCGGACGTTTTGATTGCGATTACCATCGATAAAGTTTTAACGACGATCTCAGAATGGACGCCGATAAAAGAAGCGTTTCGAGTTGTGGATGATTTGTTGTGTCAGGCGGTGGAAGCAATTTCCGATATTATCAATGTACCGGGTTTAGTGAATGTGGATTTTGGCAATTTGCGAAAGGCGATCGCATCTTCTGGAATAGCACAAATAGGAATTGGGCAAGGTTCCGGAAAATCGAGAGCAAAATCGGCAGCTATGGCAGCAATTTCTTCTCCCTTATTGAGTGGCTCGATTAAAGAAGCAAAAACCGTTATTTTTCATATAAAGGGAAGTAGCGATATGAGCTTGCAAGAAGTGAATACGGCGGCGGAAACAATCAATGAATATCTCAATGCTAAAGCTAATATAATGTTTGGCGCAGACATAGACGATCGGCTGCAAGATGAAGTGAGAGTAACCCTGATTGCGACTGGATTGGCGGGACGTTGATAATACCAAAGTACAATTTCCTCCTCAAGTTATAGGGCTAGTCATGTCTGAGGATAGAATACCTGCGAAAAACCGAACACTATTCTTAGAGAAGAACGTTTTAAGAGAGTGGAAATTATGACACCAAATAATCCTCAAGACAATCGCCAAGATCAGTATCTTAATGACCCTCAAGATAACCCTGGAACCCAAACAACTATACCAACCACAGAAGAGGGTGACACTCCCGTCGATGAAAGATATCGCATGACCGGTCAAGAATCCGGTACAGAAGTCCGTTCTGGCGCAGAACCTGAAGCTGCTGGCGGTAATGTCAAGGTGGTTGGCGCTCCCAATCAAGGAACTGACTCTCGTTAAAAAGTTTCGGCTCTTCCGCACTTTTCAGCGTGCAAATTTCGGTTTTTACGAAATAGGCATAGGGCATGGGGCGACGCAAAAGCCTTACATAGTAAGCTCTGTGTTCAAATCATAAGTTTTACCGATCGCACTGTGTACGGGAGAGCCAATGAAACTTCTAGATGGTGAAAAATACAACCATTTAGAAATAGTCAGACTGACTTGATAAGCCTGTAAATTAAACCGAAAACCTGCGGCTTTTAAATAATAAGGTCGCCGCTTCTGTGATGGTGAAATAATCTTTTTTCTTTGTGAGTAATCCAAGTGCGATCGCACTTGGATTACATTTTAAGCTTTTACGGTAAACTTTCTATTTAAGTCAGAATATATTTTTGTTGAATTTCCCGATATCGTTTGCATTCCCCACTTGGACAAACCTTACGTCTAGTGTAAAATGTCCAACTCAAAAGTTTGAGATTAGATCAAAATAGATTTGTAGGCTCTCCTTCCCTGTCTAACCTTGAGCAATCCGCAATCCTCCCAAACTAAATCAGAAGCTGCACGTCGCAGCAGCCGACAAGAATCCCACTTCAACCAGGCCCGTTCCAGTATCCGACGCGCCGTATCTGGATATTCCCCCAAAATCCGGGCGGCGTTGCGATCGGAAATGGAGACTTTGACGAATAGCCTGCAAAAATTAGACCAAGGCGTGATTCGCATTGCCGCTTTCGGTTTGGTCAGTCGCGGCAAATCAGCAGTTTTGAACGCCTTGCTGGGCCAAAAAATCCTGCAAACCGGGCCACTCCACGGCGTTACCCAGTGGCCCCGTTCTGTGCGGTGGACACCCGACAGCGGTGGCAAGGTACAGGTGGAATTAATCGATACACCGGGATTGGATGAAATTGAGGGACAAGCGCGGGCGAAAATGGCGCAGGAAGTGGCGCGGCAAGCAGATTTGATTTTGTTTGTCGTCGCTGGCGATATCACGCGCACGGAGTATCAAGCGTTATGCGAACTGCGACAAGCGCAAAAGCCGATAATTTTGGTATTTAACAAAATTGACCTTTATCCAGACCAAGATAGGCAAGCAATTTATCAGAATTTGCAACAACTGGGTGCCGGTAGCAGCGGTGGTAGGCGTCTGCAACAGTTACTATCTCCAGATGAAATCGTGATGGTGGCGGCGGAACCGGCAGCAGTGCAGGTGCGGGTGGAGTGGCCGGATGGTAAAGTTAGTTATGAGTGGGAATCGCCGTCAGCGCAGATAGATGAGTTAAAGGAAAAAATTCTCGCTATTCTAAATAGAGAAGGCCGATCGCTCCTAGCCCTCAACGCTTTAGTTCAGGCTAGAGAAGCGGAGACTGCTATGGCCAGTAAAATCTTGACATTACGCAACACAGACGCCGAAAAGTTGATTTGGCAGTTTACCAAGTATAAAGCTCTCGCTGTCGCTCTCAATCCGATCGCTGTTTTAGATATCCTGGGCGGAACAATCGCCGATTTAGCGCTCATCCGCGAGTTGGCGCGACTGTATAATTTGCCCATGACCAGTTACGAGGCTGGCAAATTATTAAAAACAATACTTTTGAGTGCTGGTGGTTTGCTGTTGGGTGAATTGGGTAGCAGTTTGCTGTTGGGATTTGGCAAGAGTGCGGCTGCTGTTGCTGGCGGTGAAAACCCAACTAATTTTACAGCATATGGAGGAGCTGCGATCGCCCAAGCAGGTGTCGCCGGTTATGGTGCTTACGCAGTCGGACGCGCCGCCCAGATATATTTAGAGCAAGGTTGCACCTGGGGACAATTAGGGCCAAACACAGTTATACAAGAAATTCTCACGCAAGTGGAACCCAGTACGATTCTGTATCGCCTGCGCCAGGAATTGCAGCAATAAATCTTTGTCCCCTTTATCCCCTGTTTTTTCTGCCTTTTGACTTTTAAGATTGTATTTGTGAAGAGTCAGCAGAATCGCTAGCCATCCCTAATTCAGCCTCGGCGCGACTCAACATCGCATCCTGAACGTGTTGGCTTTCTTGACGCTGCTGCGCCATTTGCTGTCGCGCTTGTTCCTCAGTGCTGGAGTTGGCCAAGTTATTTGCCTCTGTTTCAGCACGACTCAACATCACATCCTGAACGTGTTGGCTTTCTTGACGCTGCTGCGCCATCCGTTCCCTAGCTTGTTCTTCAGTATTCATGGTGTGAACCTCTGTGGGAGCTATACTTTTCTTTCTAGCACGGCTCGTACCGAAAAATCTTTTTTGTTTTCAATTTTTAATTTTTAATCGTCAAAGCCCTTTCCGCCATTTGGATCAGTTTCTGGGTACTTTTACTGTGATTTACGCTCAACCGAGGTATCTGATAATTGCTTCTCAACCAACCTATTTTAAACATTCTGCTGTTGTACAAATACCCCGATAGATAGTACTTAGAAACATACTCTTCTACTTTTTTATTAGAAGCGCCATAGGGATATGCTATGTGAGACGCCACTGTTTTATTTGGGTCTAAGTCTTGAGTACACCTTCTTAATTTGACTTGTGCTTCGGCAATTTCGTAAATCAATTCGTCTGTATTTAATTCAGTTAATTTTTTATGTCTGTGTCCGTGAGATTGAATATCGTAAAAACCCTTTAGGAACCCTTTCCTCAAATTTCTACAAGTGAGGTTGTAGGCAGTTTTACTTTCCCCCTTTGCCAGAATACCTGGGTTAATAAACAAAACTACTTTAACTTTTTTACCGTATTTATTTTCCAAATCGCGCAAAACAGGGAGCAAATTTGTATAAAAAGTTTTATAGGAATCGTCAAAGGTGATCATAATTGGCTTTTGACCGAGATGTTCCGGGGGAATCTGCTTAAATTTAACAATAAAATAGTCATACATATCTTGAGTTGAAAGGAACCAAAAATTGTGGCGAACTAAATAATCTAAAAACTCGCTCAAATCTTGCTTGGTGTAATCTATTTCAGGCAAAGGACTCCCTTGAAGACGCTTTTCACTGGGATTTTCAATATCAATAATGCTATGAAAGCCAAAAATAGGAATTTTTGGTGTTAAGAAATTTAGAATTAACCATATAGTAAATATACTGGCTACAGTAGCGATAAAAATTCCGAACGGAAAATTTTTAAATTTAAACTTGATTAACTTCATCGATCGCATCTCTCTAATGCTTAAATCATCATTTTAATCTCATCTCGCTCCTAAATAACACACGAGTTCCTATTGTGCAATAAAGAGCGGGCAAACAGTATCAATGGTTGCGAACCCGACGCGGTGAACTGGGCATTAGGGGTTTGTTTGCAGGTGGTTTGAAGCGAGGCGGGATGGGGGGAAACTTGGGAGGGGCTGGTTGAAACCATTTAAAAACTTGTGCTTGACCCAAATGGAAATGATAAACAGTTGCTAATGCGGCTAATGAGAAGTAAAAAAATCGGATTGCCCAACTGCCGCTTGCCAACAAACCATACACTACCTCTGGTTTTAATTTAGCTATTTTACCTAAACTGATGAAGTCTGACTTTACTTTTTTCTCCAAATCTTCAATTTTGGTTATTTCTGACATTTTTGTTGGCAAAACGGGAAACTGGGCAGTATAGGAATAGAACCCAAAGAATCCACCTGCATTAACTTTTTTCTGCAAAAATGAGTTGGTTATTTCTTCAGCTTTGGCAAAGGAAATATTTTCGCGATCGGCAAAATCTTCAACCCAATAATTGTATTTGACAAAAGCACTGGTACTGAAAAGAATGGGAACTAATATGATGAGCAATACAGCGCTAGTTTTGGTTTGGGCGTACTTAGGCAACAAAGCGCTTGCCATACCAAACCCCATTCCCAATAAGGCAAAAACGATGATATTAACAAACTCCCCTATATCTAGAATTGCAAATAAATCGCCAATGATTAAAATTTTATATATAAGTTCTTCGCAGATGATACTAGCTGCAATTTTGCCAATCACTACGATAAAAATGAGATTGAGAACAATAATGATATATAAGATAGTTTGCGCCAGCAGCTTGAGAAACTTCATTGCATTAATAGGGGATTAAATGTTAGTTTGACTCTCCAGCAACAGATTTGCTGAGTTCCTTTTTTGCAGCTTGGGTGATGTGTTCGATCGCCTCTAAATCGGGAGCCGAGTTTGGGCTATCTATACTCAGCCATAAAAGATACTCTATATTACCGGCAGGGCCGACGATCGGCGACCAGGTTAAACCGCGAAATTTCCAGCCAATCTGTTGGGCGGCTGTGCATACTTGCGCGATCGCACTTGCTTGGTCGCCAGTATCGCGCACGACGCCTTTTTTGCCAACCCGTTCTCGCCCTACCTCAAACTGCGGTTTAACAAGCAATATTGTCTCACGCGGAACCTGAAGCAGCTGCCATAACGCAGGCAAAATTTTTGTTAAGGAAATGAACGAAACATCCACCACACCCAAATCCGCCAGCTCGGCTGCTTCGTACAAGTCATCTGCTGTGAGATACCGCAGGTTAGTGCGTTCCCGCAAAATCACTCGCGGATCGTTCCGCAGACCCCAATCTACTTGACCGTAACCCACATCAACGCCGTAAATTAGTTTCGCCCCAGCTTGCAACAGGCAGTCGGTAAAGCCCCCAGTAGAGATGCCCCCATCCAAGCAAATGCGCCCTTCCACAGAGATATCAAAAAATTTTAGCGCTTTGGCGAGTTTTTCGCCGCCTCTGGAAACGTAAGGCGATCGCTCTTTGATCTGGATCTGCGCCGATTGTTCCACTTCTGTGCCCGGTTTGTCAATCACCTGCCGATTTACCAGCACTTCCCCCGCCCGAATCAGCCGCTGGGCCAACTGTCGGGAAGAGCATAAATCGAGTTCGACTAACAAGGTGTCTAGGCGTTTTTTTGTCATGACTTCATCAAATTGTAGAGATTTATGCAGTTAATACACATAAAGCTAGCTAAAACTGTCGCATATGTAACAATTATCTTAGATACCTGAGAAGCAACTGCTTTGTTTTCTGCATTTATTTTCTCGATAGGAAGCCAACTATGCTAGAAACTAAATTAACGACCTGCGCCACTTTACTGTACCAATGGCTTTTGCCGCGAGCTACCGATGCTGGTAAGCTGAAAGTAGACTTACAAGATTTTCGAGCGTGGACGGCGGAGTACCGGGAAAAACCGTTTAGCGATCGCGAAATTCTCGACGCACTCAGACAGTTAAAGGAACTTCAGCTAATAACCGTCAGCAGAACAGAAGTAACCCTGGAAGTCAAACAACAGAATTTTAGCTTAGACACCCAACCGCCTACTCAGCTATTGTTGAAACAGAGCGATCGACCGAATCGATTAATTTTACTGTTAAAAATAGTTACAGGTTCTTTGTTGTTGGGATTAACTTCTGTTACTTTTGGTTTGGCTTTGCTACAGACACAACCCCAAGTTTTATCAACGCCTAACCAGTGGAGTGTTTTGGGTGAAAAAACTGTCGATCTAAATGATTGAAATTCACTCGGATGGTAAGATTAAAGCTAAAGCGCGATCGATAATTTCCTCCTTGTTAACCAGTCTTTCTAATTCTTCAGTTTCGTAACGTCCTTCTTCTACTTCTAAAGAAGCTTGGTTAATCGCTTGCAAGTAGGCTTCTTCTAAAGCGATGTGTAATTCTTCTGGTATCAGGTAATAACCCCCAGCCTTACGTCGCTTATTCTTTTTATGGATTGGCAATATTTTTCTATTCGCTCTACCTTAAAAAACTAAGGCCAACTTTAATATATAATACTTGAGTTCATGAAAAATAACTCTCAGGTGTAATGGCCAATTTACCAGATGAAACCTTAACAACTATTCTTTACTTGCAACGAAGACTGTTTCAAATTATTAATCAAGCTAGTGCAGCCGAATTTAATCTGGCTGAAGAATACGGTGAAACAGAAGCAACTTTAGGGGAGTTAGAAGAACTGAAAAACGTAATTGAACGCGCTAGGACTTCCTATACTCGGCTGTATAGGTTAGTATTGTTGGTAGGTGAGTCTCAACCAATGGCTGATTCTGCGGCTCTTCCGTACTTAGTGTGATTAATTTTGCTTATCAAAACCAAAAATTTGAGAAGCCGAAATCACTCAAAAGCTTACTAGATAAGGAAGTAAGGCAAAAAGGCTG
>NZ_JACJPW010000032.1 GCF_014696265.1 Aerosakkonema funiforme FACHB-1375
AAGCGAATCAAGCACAAAACGCTTGGTTAAGTGCGGAACCGCTCTTGTATGCGGCTTGGAGACAGGCGACCACGAAAATTAACTTGCGATTAGGAGGACAAGTTCCTTCTTCCTTTGGGAAATTCCCAGAGTCAGAGCGAGTCGCAGCGAAAGTTCAAAATGCCAACACTAAGAACTTGGATGTTGTACCAATTTGGGAGAGCCAAGTGGAGGTTTCATCGCATTTTGAACCCCCGTCCCTTTAGGGCTGGGGTGGCTTCAGATTAAACTCGTATTCTCAACTATACCATCCGATTTTTTGAGAACAAACAAACTGCCATCTCCACCACGTCCAATTCGGCAATCTCGATCCAAATAAGTAATATCAAGCGTGGCAACTCGACCGACTGGATTATTAGCAGCTACAACTTTGAATGGGTTGAGTTGAGGCGTATTAATACCGATGATTTTATCAATTGATAAATAGCGTTTGTCAAAGTAGACGTTGATGCGTTTGTCTGGGACAGGTGCTGAATCTTCTCCAGCAGGTTCAAAGCTAGCCGTCACTTTCACATATCCCGATAATAATCCTAAATAATGTTGGACAAAAGCAATATTGAAAAACTGTTTGTTGCTGACATTAATCACTTGATATACTTGGCCTAGCTTTAATCCCAATGGTAGGGAAACTAAAGAGCGGATTTCTCTAGCAGTGGAGTATTGCAGTTGCCAATTTCCCTCTAGTAAAGAAATAGCATTTAGCAAAGGTTTCGGATTGGGGTTGCAACTTTCTAGTTGAGCGGTCAACTGTGCGATTTCTGCGGCGGTCGTTTTGTCGATCTGCACATCGGTAATCGGCGAGCCATCTTTGTTAGTTTGAATAGCATCAAGAGCAGCTTGTAATTTTTCTTTTAAAGAGAGTAAATTATTCAAGGATTGACACCTAGCTGTTGATAGCGACAAGATTTATTATTCTGGAAAAATGTCTAATAATCAACCATCATTCACGAACAATACAGAAGTAGTCGTAATTGGTAGCGGTATAGGCGGTTTGAGTTGTGCTGCCATATTAGCACGCTATGGTATTGATGTCACCGTAGTAGAAAGCCATTCGATCGCAGGGGGTGCGGCTCATGCTTTTGAACGCAATGGCTATCAGTTTGATTCTGGGCCATCTTTATATTCTGGTTTGTCCTACACCCCTTCCCCCAATCCCTTACTGCACCGCAAAATCTTGTATTAGTATCAATTCCTTCCGTTATCGATTCATCTTTAGCACCGCCAGGTAAGCACGTTATTCACGTTTATACTCCAGGTAATGAACCTTTTTCGATTTGGCAAGGTATGGAACGCAATAGCAAAGCATATGCCTTGCGAAAACAAGAACGCGCTGAGGTAATGTGGCAAGCTTTAGAAAGAATTATTCCCGATATTCGCGATCGCACAGAAGTTACTTTGGTGGGTACTCCCCTCACCCACGCCCGATTTTTGCGTCGCCATCGCGGTAGTTATGGGCCAGCAATTGCAGCAGGTAAAGCTTTATTTCCGGGTGCGACGACACCTTTGTCTGGGTTATTGTGTTGTGGAGATTCGACTTTTCCGGGGATTGGGATGCCTGCGGTGGCTGCTAGTGGGATGATGGCTGCTCATACGATCGCTCCAGTGCAGCAACATTTACAATTGCTCAATGAGATTCTTTAAAATCTTGGCTATTATACTTTCTAACAGGATATACTTCACAACATCAATGAGGAGAAATTCACAATGGAAACTAGACCGCCTTTACCTCCTTTTACTTTGGAAACTGCAAGAGCGAAAGTACAAGCGGCTGAGGATGCTTGGAATACTCGCGACCCCGAACGAGTTGCGTTAGCTTATACGGAAGATTCAGTTTGGCGAAATCGGGCTGAATTTTTCACTGGCAGGGAGAAGATTCGCGAATTTCTCACCCGTAAATGGAATACAGAACTGGATTATCGACTTAAAAAAGAACTGTGGAGTTTCACCGATAATCGCATCTCTGTCAAATTTGAATATGAATATCATACGGATTCCGGTCAGTGGTATCGTGCTTATGGCAACGAACAGTGGGAATTTGCCCCGAATGGATTGATGCAACGGCGAGAAGCTAGTATCAACGATCTGCCGATTTTGGAATCGGAACGCAAGTTTCGGCGGTCACGTTAGTTGTGACCGAACATAACTATATTGTTCCTTGAGAAACACTAAAAATGTCACAATAATTTTCAATTTTCAATTTTATTAGTATGCAACAGCAGGAATTTCATCACAACCTTGTCAATATTCTTCAATCTGCGTTGGGTTTGCTGGAACTCGATCGAAACTCCCAACTTTACCGAGATGTGACATCTGTCTGCAACCATCTCGCCAATCCCGGTTTTCGGATTGCTGTTTTTGGCCCGTTTAATTACGGCAAGTCAACCTTAATCAACGCTATCCTGGGAAACCGCGCTTTGCCGATCGACATTATCCCCACTACGGGTGCTGCTATTTATGTCAAGTACGGAAATGAGCTAAGAACTCGCATTACCATGACGAATGGCAGAGAAATTAATGAAAGCGGTACGGAAATACTCAAGCAATTTGCTATCCTAGATGGCGATCGCAGAATGCGAGATGATGTCGCCTCGGTGCAGGTTTTTTGTCCTCACCCATTTCTGCAAAATAATGTAGAATTACTCGACTTACCGGGAACGAACGATCGCGAAGAACAAGACAGTTTAGTTCGCGACAAACTCCTCACCGCAGATTTAATCGTGCAAGTGTTAGACGGTCGTCAGTTAATGACATTAGGAGAGCGAGAGAAATTGCGCGATTGGCTGCTGGATAGAGGCATAAAAACCATTGTTTTTGTTGTTAACTTTCTCAATTTACTCGAACCGGAAGACCAAAAAGAAGTTTACAAACGGTTGCGTTTTTTAGCCGAAAGTTTTCGCGCCGATTTACCGACAAATATCAGCAACCTTTATCGCGTTGATGCACTACCTGCTTTGAGAGCGAGATTAAAAGGAGATGTTGCGGCTGCACAAAGTAGCGGACTGGCTGGTTTTGAATCGGCTCTGCAAAGTATTTTAGCAGTAAAACAGGAGCAAATGGGCGATGTGCGGCTGCCGCGTGCGATCGCGATCGGCTCTCAAATCAAGCAAATATTACAAGCCAAAATACAACCTCTTGCCACCGAAGTAGAAACCGCAGAAAATAAGCGCAATACCAAAATTCAGATTCAACAAAAAGCCGAAAATCTAATTAAACAAGGCTTTGCAACCAGCATTAAAGAATTCCGAGACTGGCTGCACGAACAAACAATTTTATATCGCTATCAATCCGAAGCCACCGCCGCACTTCAACAAAATCAATTTAGCACCTGGGAAAGAGATTTTTTCAAACCAACAGTTGCAAAGCATCAACAAGAAATTGTCAAATGGATTAGCCAAGCTTGCGAGTTTTTCAATTACACTCAACCCGAAGAACTATCAATTTCATTTCCATCGCACCCACAAGTAACTTTACCGAATAAACCGACAAGTTCGGATAATCTGAGCGATACTGCTCCCGTAGCTGTAGCGACTGGTTTGGGTTGGGTTGCGGGTGGGCCAATAGGAGCGGCAGTGCTGGGCGGTGCAGCTTATCTTTTAAATAAAAATATCAAACAAGACAAGCAAGGATCGTCAAGCAATGCTTATCAAAATCAAGCTGCACAACTTTATACCGATGCGGCAAAAGATTATCTAAGTCGCTTCAGTAGCGAAGCGCTTTCAGCACTGCACCAGTATGAAGAAAAAGCCGCAAAAGTTCTGAATTTTAAAATCCCCGACATTCCTCCAGAACTTACTAACAAGCGTCATCAACTAAACTTGTTAAATACTTGCTTGCAGAACCTCGATCGAGAATTGCAATCTATCAATTAATATCTTGTCCCGTAGCATAAAAAACCCTTCTTTATCTGCGTTTATCTGCCTACATCTGTGGTAAAAATTTCACCCTTGATTCCCACAGATATCCCCGACTTCTCCCAGAAGTCGGGGATATGGCCAAACTCTCATCAACGTTCGATCGCTCCCACTCTAATGTACATTAATAGTTAGAGATGAAAAAACTAACAACATTTTATTTATGACCAACATTGATAACTACAACTCGATTCACATTCGCAACATGGAAATTGATGACCTTGCGCCCGTGTACCACTTGGGCGAAGATGTGTTTACCAGCGATTTGTATCCTTATTTATATCGAACGTGGGATGAATGGGAGGTACTCGGACTTTATAATACCGACCCCGAATACTGTTTGGTTGCAGAAATAGACGATCGACTCGCCGGCTTTATCTTGGGAACGATTATTAACAAGCCATCGTGGACTTATGGATATATCATCTGGCTGGGAGTTAATCCTAACTTTCAGCGTCGGGGTGTAGGCGATAAACTGGTTGATAAGCTAGTGGAACGTATGATCGAAGATGGGGTGCGTTTCATGATGGTAGATACCGATCCGGCGAATATCCCAGCAGTGAAATTTTTTAACCGTAAAGGTTTTGGCAATACCCGTCAGCACGTTTTCTTATCGATGAATTTAAGCAAGCACGATTATTATGGCAGATTAATTTCTTACGAACGAGAAAAAGCGGAAAGGGCAGCTTACAGTCGATCGCGTCGTCGTCCCACCAATAAACCTCAAGAAATTGTCAGCGAAGCCGCTAGCAAAGTAATGGTAACGGAACCCTCATCGCCTGCTGATGATAGTCCCGATCGACCCTCGCTTTCATAATAAATATTACTGACTTGCTAATTTACCTCAAATCTCACCCAAACAAATGCCAGAACAGCAAATTCATTGGCAAATTCAGCCAAAAATTGAGCCGCCAGAGTGGTTCGTTCAAGCAGTCAGACAGTACGCAGAATTACCGGGAAATTATGCTGCCCAATTGCTATGGCAGCGCGGAATTCGCGACGCCGAACATCTGGCAGGATTTTTGAAACCGCAGCTGTACAAACCAGCCAGTCCCTTTGAATTCGGTCAGGAAATGCACTGGGCGATCGAAAGATTGCGGCAAGCTATCAATGCGGTTGAAATTGTGGCGATTTGGGGTGATTTTGATGCCGATGGCATCACTTCAACTGCCGTTTTGTGGGATGGATTGGGACAATTTTTTGCCCAAAATATTAACTTATTATACTACGTTCCCAATCGCCTAACGGAATCCCACGGACTCAACTTTCAGGGAATTGCTGACCTGGCGGAACGGGGAGTAAAACTGATAGTTACTTGCGACACTGGCAGTACAAATTTGAGCGAAATTGAATACGCTCGTGAATTGGGAATCGATATAATTGTCACAGATCATCACACGCTGCTACCAGAACGTCCGCCAGTAACGGCTATTATCAATCCCCGGAATTTGTCGCCGTCACACCAGCTATTTAATCTTTCCGGAGTTGCTGTTGCTTATAAGTTGATAGAAGCGCTTTATCAAACTCTGCCAGATATTCCCAAACAGCCTTTAGAAGATTTGTTGGGTTTAGTCGCAATTGGGTTAATTGCCGATTTGGTTAATTTGAAAGGCGATTGTCGGTATTTAGCACAATTGGGAATAGAAAAACTGCAAGAAGATTTACAGAACCCGCCAAAATTGCGGCGGCGTCCTGGCGTTGGAAATTTGCTGGAATTTTGCAAGAAAAGTGGCGATCGTCCAACCGATATTTCTTTCGGAATTGGCCCCCGCATTAATGCCGTCAGTCGCATACAAGGGGATGCTAGCTTCTGCGTAGAATTGCTTACGAGTCGGGAGATCGATCGCGTCGAAAAATTGGCACGAGAAACCGAATTAGCTAACGCCCGCCGCAAGTCATTACAAAAAGATGTCGAACAGCAAGCAGCCCAAAAATTAGCACAATTAGATTTATCGACAACTAGCATTATTGTACTCACAGAAATGGGTTGGCCTGTGGGCGTTTTGGGTTTAGTTGCCGGTCAAGTTGCTCAACAAACCGGTCTTCCCACGATTTTATTAAGCCTAGAAGAAGCCGAAGAAAACATAGAAAACGATCGGGAAATTTCTCAATCTAAAATCCCAAATGCCAAATCTAAAATTGCTAGGGGTTCTGCGCGATCGGTCAATCAAATCGACCTTTATCAATTGGTGAAAGCTCAAGCGCACCTTTTAGATCGTTTTGGCGGTCATCCCTTGGCGGCTGGGTTGAGTATTCCTGTTGAGAATATCCCCCTATTTACAGAGGCGATAAATCAACAATTGCGGCAACAAATTGGCGGAGAAGAAGGTAAATTAGGAACCAGAATAATCTCAGCAGATTTGGTCGTAACTGTAGCTGATTTAGGAATAAATTTGTTTCGCGAACTGAAACTTTTAGAACCCTGCGGTATGGGCAACTCCGTACCGCAGTTGGTAATTCAAGATTGCTGGTTTGAGAATATCAAGAATCGCAATATTCAGGATGCGACGGGAAAAAAGGTTCAATATATTAAAACCGAGTTTCAAATTTGCGATCGCTCTGCTCAAATTGGATTTCCCGGTGTTTGGTGGGGTCACTACAAAGACGAAATTCCGCCAGGACAATGCGATGCAGTTGTAGAACTTGATTTCAATACTTACAATAAGCGCTATGAAGTGCGGTTAATTGCTGTGCGATCGCGCCAATCAAATCTTACCTTATTCAGTCCCGATCTCAGTCAAACAGAGTGGATTTTAGACTGGCGAAATAAAGCAGATGAATTGCAAATAGATTATTTAAACCTGCCAATAGAAGAAGGCATGATTAAATCGGAAATCTCCAATCTGAAATCTCAAATTAATGAGAAAACTTTGATAGTTAGAGAATGTCCGAGTCACTGGGATGATTTGCAATTGTGGTTTCGACGCGCTTTGCAGGCAAAACAGCAATTAGCCATTGCCTATCCACCGCCGCCACAAATACCTCCCAGCCAAGTTTGGCAAAATCTCGTCGGCATTGCCAAATATCTCAGCCGTACCGGTAAAACGGCTACACAAGCTCAATTGCAACAGAAACTCGGTATTGGCGATACTACCTTGCTCTTAGGGTTGCAAACATTAACTAAAATAGGGTTTGAGGTCAAAAATGGGGATGGTAACTTTAAGATTACGGGAAATACCGAGTTAGAAGCATCGAGTTTGGCGGGGGAAATTTATAGTGCGATCGCACAATTTTTAGCCGCTGTCCGAGAAGAACAATTTCGCCGCCAGTATTTCTATGAAGTTCCTTTAGATATCATTCGATCTGTAGTCAACCAAAACACTTTTTTTCAAAATGATTAAATTCCCAAATCATTTTTTGATTAATTTCCATTTGACTGCTTTGCCTATCGTCCTTGGCACACCGTACAACTTACTAAAAAACAAATTCCATAAATATCCATATTGGGGAAAATATTTAACTAAAAGTACATCGGAAACCACATGAAATCTCGGTGGTTTCAGGGCAGCAGGCTTATCAATATATCTGATTTGTTCTGGCTTTGGCATCCAGTGACCGATAATAGCATCCTTCTCAAAAAATTTAGCCTGTACAAATAAACCCAACAAGCGATCGAAACCCGTTGAAGGTATCCAGGTTATCGCCCCTAGCACTTTTGTTGCCTGCGATAAATCGGGAAGGGCTTTTTGAACTAGCTCGTTTTTCCAAACAATATTATTGAAATTCTCAAAATGATAGCCAAAATTATCTTTTCTCTCTCCCAAAGGCCATAATATGTATTGAATATCCAAATTTTTGTCTAAAGGAGCAACTGGAATTTCCAGCAATCCCGTATAATTTCCTTGCTGATAAGGATAGGGATTTTCTGGTGTCTTTTGGCAGACTTCCAGTTGATTAACATCAGGGATTGCATTCCATTCTTTTTTAATGCGTTCCTCATCTTTAAAATCAATATTCTCCTTTTTTAACCTGAGAACCCAACTTTCAGGAAATTTATGAAAATAGTTCTTTGTTAATTCTTCCACATCTGGATGTACGAAGTCATCGTCATCTAAAGCCAGAACATATTCGCCACTAGCATTTAGCAAACCGACAAACCGTTGCATCATCTCGCCTTTGTAAGGGCTTGTTAAAATTTTGACTCTGGGGTCATCTACGGGTCGGATTGGGATGTTGGGGTAATAAACTAAAACAAATTCAACATTACCCTTTACCTTCAATAACTGTTCTAACCAATAGTCAGAATATTTGCCTGTCGTCGGAGTAACAATAGAGAGAATCGGTTTTTCTTTCATTTTCCACAAGCCTAATTAAATTATTTACAAAATTTCCTGTAGATTTGCTTGGCGTTCGCACTGTCTTTTTACCGTAAAACCTTGCGACTGCCAAGCTTTGAGGTTTACCTCTGTTAATTTAGTCAATTCCGAACATTTGGGAGAGTAAAATTGACTGATGACAGCCCAGGACAAACTGCGAGTCAATCCCCACGCAGTTAAGAGAAATGACTCGCGATTGCCAGGAATTCCCTGCTCTTTAACGATATCTGGTTCTACCCAAATTCCATGCGATCCTAAGATAATTTGCGCCAACCACTTCGCCCTTGGCAAATGGGTGAGAGAGGTAATCAATTTCACCTTATGAACCTGCCACTGACTGAGGATTGGCTGACTGAAGTAAAAGTTACCAAAAGTGGTTTTAGCACACTTTTCTAACAAAACATTTTGCATGGGAGCATTTGCACGTCGAAAAATCAGCAAAATGCAGGGGTCTTTTGAGCCTCCAGAAATAATTATTGGGGTTTGGGGATATTGTTTTGCCAATTCAGCTACATAAATCTCTCTGGTGATACTACCTCCCAGTACGAGAAAAGCATCGACAGGCCCTTGGGATGCCTTCTGCAAAATTATACCAATATCGATCAGCCAAATTCCCAGTATGAGGCATAAGCCACTCAGCCCTAGCAAAATAAATCGATTGCGAATTAAACGCAACAGATGCCGGCGAATCGAGATTTTTGGCTGCATAGGAATTTTGAAGACGGCGATCGCTCATGCTTTCTATTTTGCCTTAATGTCCTGGTGATGTGCTGCCAAGCTGGGTAACAAGATGAACCAGTTCTGGCAAAATCAGTTTTTCCACAGCCAGTTTTACCGCATTGGTAGAACCGGGAAGAGAAAATACCAGTTTCTTTTTATACACCCCGGCGACTGCCCTAGATGCGATCGCCCGCGAACCGATTTCCTGATAACTCAGCCAGCGAAACAACTCCCCAAAACCAGGTAAAGTTTTTTCCAGCAATAGTTCGATCGCATCGTAGGTCGTATCTCGTGGCGCAATGCCAGTACCGCCATTAAAAATCAAAGCTTGCAAATCCGGGCGATTACCCAAGCTTAACATTTGCTCCTGAATCTGCGTCGGTTCATCCTTGAGAATTGCATAAGCTGCCACCGCATGACCTGCATTTAACAGTAACTCTTTCATGAGATTGCCACTGCGATCGGTTTCTGAAGTGCGCGTATCGCTGACAGTAATTACCGCGCAATTTACAGTAAAATTAGATGAATCTGGATGAGGAATTTTAGTCATACTTGCTGTTACTTATTACCGCTCGGTCATCGGTCAACTTGACCGATGACCGATGACCAATTATGATTTGGTAAATCCTAAACCATGCTCTTCAGCATAGCGACTCATGAATCGCATAAAACGATCCCATTCTTCAACCGATTTCATCCCATAAAAAACTTCCAGTGCCTCTGGTTTACCGTTGATGAATTTAGCTTTTACATCCTTTATGACTAATTCGCCTTCCTCATCAATCAGGTACATCCCAGTAATCTCGTCTGTGCTGCTTTGACTCAGAGCCTTGGGATTTTGGAAATAAAACGTAGCCGTGCCGTTGGTGTTATCCCGCGAACGGGTGAGCTTAACATCGGGCACAACATCTTCATTGATGCCTCTGGAAAACTGAATTTGAGCCATGATTGCTATTCACATATAAATCGGTTTATTAATTATTTTCTCATCAATGTTACTCTCGCGAGCATATTGGCATTGCTCTTGCAAGGGACACTCACCGCAACGGGGGTGCCTAGCTGTGCAAACTGCCGCCCCAAAGTCCAACAGCGTCAAATTCCACATTCCCACATTTGTTGTAGGTGCAGCTTCTTCCACCGCCGACTGTAGTTCTTGCGATCGCCATTTTACCCGACCGCCGGACAATCCAAAAAACCGCTCGAAAATCCGCGCCACGTTGGTATCAAGTACCGCTTTGCGCTGTCCGAAGGCGTGAGCGCAGATCGATCGCGCTGTATATTTTCCCACACCGGGCAATTTCAGTAACTGAGCTTCTGTTTTGGGGATCTTTCCCTGATAATTTTTCAGGATCAGCTGAGTGGACTGACGCAGGCGATCGGCCCGAAAGCTAAGTCCCAAAGGCCGCAACAGCATTGTAACATCTTCCTCTCGCGCAGCAGCTAAGGCATTCAGCGTCGGATATCGCTCCATAAACCTCTGGTAAACTGGAGCAACTGTATCTGCATTCGTCTTTTGCAACAGGAATTCTGCCACCAAAATTGCATAAGCATCTTTTGTCCTGCGCCAAGGAAAATTTCGCAAATGCCCACAAGCCCAAGCTTTTAGCTGGCGACGAAACCATCTCAATTTAGTAATTGGTAATTGGTTATCAATCATTTCGATTTTAGATTTTAGATTTTGCGGAAAGTCGGCGTCTTGGCGGTTACCGTCACGATGCCGACCTTTCCAAGACAGGATTTTGGATTAAATCTGCCCTGAAGGACGAACCTTTTTTGGTAATAATAAAAAACACTCAATTTACTCAAGTTGTTCGCCAGGAAAAAACTCGGAATCTAACACCTGTTCTAAACTATAAGAACATTCCACGGGAAAACCTTCGTAGTCCAAAGACGTTTCCCGCACAGCTAAATCCAGTCCATCCTGATAACCTTCCTCTAATGCTTCAGGTAAAAAAGGCTTCAAACTGGGGCTTTCTTTAAGCAATCTGTGAATACGGCGGCGCTGTTCCCGAATCGTAGCCAACCAACTTTTAGAGCGTAACTCAGACTGGAATTCCCACTTAAGCAGATGTCCCAACAAAACACCCAAACGATTTATCAATTCCTGTCGCTCTTGCTTACCCAAAGATGCGATCTCCTCAACCAAATTTGCAATATCTAAACAATTCCATATCCCATCGCGAAGAAACTTTGCTTGTTCCTGCGTCCAAGCATAGAAATCTGTCTCGTACAATCGAGAATTTAGCTTAAATTCCTGATAGGTTTCGGTCATGCGATCGCCTCTTATTTCAATTGGTTAAATTTACTCAATTTGTTCGCCAGGAAAAAACTGGGAATCTAATACTTGCGCTAAACTATAAGGACATTCAACAGGAAAATCTTCGTAGTCCAAAGATGTTTCGCGCACAGCCAAAGCCAACCCATATTGATAAGCTTTCTCTAATGCTTCCGGTAAATAAGGCTTCAAGCTAGGACTTTCTGCAAGCAAATCAGAAACTTTATAGCGTTGCTCTCGAATCGTAGCAACCCAACTTTTAGAACGATGAATGGGCTGAAATTCCCACTTTAGCAAATGCCCTAACAAAACGCCCAAACGATTCCTCAATTCCTGTCGTTCTTGCTTACCCAAAGATTCGATCTCCTCAACCAAGTTTGCGATATCCAAAAAATCCCACTTTCTATCACGGAGAAATTTTGCTTGTGCTTGCGTCCAAGCATAGAAATCTGTCTCGTACAATTGGGAAGCTTTACTTTCAATATTTGATAAATTTTGAGTCATGCGATCGCCTCTTATTTCAATTGTTTAAATTTACTCAATTTGTTCGCCAGGAAAAAACTGGGAATCTAATACTTGCGCTAAACTATAAGGACATTCAGCGGGAAAATCTTCGTAGTCCAAAGGTGTTTCGCGCACAGCCAAATCTACCCCATCCCGATAAGCTTTCTCTATTGCTTCAGGTAAAAAAGGTTTCAAACTTGGGTTATCCTCAAGCTTTTCCAGAATGCGGCGACGCTGTTCCCGAATCGTAGCAACCCAACTTTTAGAACGATGACTGGGCTGAAATTCCCACTTTAGCAAATGCCCTAACAAAACGCCCAAACAATTCCTCAATTCCTGTCGTTCTTGGTTACCCAAAGATTCGATCTCCTCAACCAAGTTTGCGATATCCAAAAAATCCCACTTTCTATCTCGGAGAAATTTTGCTTGTGCTTGCGTCCAAGCATAGAAATCTGTCTCGTACAATTGGGAAGTTTTACTTTCAATATCCGATAAATTGTGAGTCATGCGATCGCCTCTAATTTCAGTAATAATAAAACTTATTTAATTGTAGGGTGGGTTAGGCAGGGGCGAGATAATCAGCACTTTCAAGCAATAATTAACGAATTGTGCCATAACCCACCATCCCTGACATCTGTAATCATTGTTCAAGGTCTAGCCAATCCAAAATCCAAAATCCAAAATCCAAAATCGGGTAACAACTACGACGCCTCTCTCTCCAGCAGCAGGGTGACGGGGCCATCATTTTCGATCGCCACCTGCATCATCGCCCCAAACTCACCAGTTTGCACCCGCAAACCACTTTGGCGTAACTTATCCACAAAGCGATCGTACAAATTTTTTGCCACTTCCGGTGCAGCTGACCGATCGAAAGAAGGACGGCGACCTTTACGACAATCCCCATACAAGGTAAACTGACTCACTACCAGCAATTCGCCGCCAATTTCTTGTACCGACTTTTCCCAGCGACCCGAACCATTTTCCTCATTCGCAAACAGACGCAATTCCAAGCACTTGCGAACCATCCAGTCAAGTTCTGCTTCCGTATCCGTGCTGGCAATACCCACAAGCAAGTTTAGTCCTCGACCAATTTTGCCGACGACTTCACCTGCGATCGAAACTTGAGAAGATTTGACTCTTTGAACAACTACGCGCATAGCAATTTCAGATTTTAGATTTTAGATAGCAGATTTAATTAAATTTGCCATCTAAAATCTAAAATTTGCAATTTATTGTTATTTCCCAAATCCTTTACCGCGATTGCTTGAAGGCAAGCAAAGGCATTTTTCGATTTGCTTGAGTAGCGTTTCGCGATCGAGACCTTGACCGATCAACACTAACTGATTCTTCGGTTGACCTTTCCAATCTTCATCTTCAATTGTGAAACGCTTTCCGCACAAATGGAATACGTGACGGCGAGGGCTTTCATCGAACCACATAATTCCCTTGGCACGGAACACATTTGCAGGCAATTGATTATCTAAGAAATGTTGAAATTTCTTAATCGCAAAAGGCTTATCGCTTTGGAAGGAAATTGAGGTAAAACCATCATTTTCTAAGTGATTGGAATGATGGTGATGGTGATGATCGTGGTCGTGGTCGTGGTCGTGAGCGCAATGACCGTGGTCATGATCGCAGGCAGAATGATCGTGATGGTCGTGGTCGTGATGGTCGTGATGGTCGTGATGATCGTGATGGTCGTGATGGTCGTGATGGTCGTGGTCGTGATGGTC
This sequence comes from Aerosakkonema funiforme FACHB-1375, assembly GCF_014696265.1. GTDB lineage: Bacteria > Cyanobacteriota > Cyanobacteriia > Cyanobacteriales > Aerosakkonemataceae > Aerosakkonema > Aerosakkonema funiforme_A. The sequence goes on from NZ_JACJPW010000032.1 coordinate 13,499, forward strand.
GTGATGGTCGTGACCGTGTTCTGATTGCTCAGATTCAAAATACTTATCCGACTCAAACAAACCAACACTGAGAATCAAAGGCAGAGGAACTTGCGATTTAGTTGTACGCAAAATCCTTGCTCCTTGTTTGATATCGCGAATCCTTACTTCTAGGTTATCAACATCAGCTTCATCGACCAAATCGACCTTATTTAGAACAATGATATCGCCGTAGGCAATCTGATTGTAAGCCGCTTGGCTGTTGAACAAATCGAGGCTGTAATTGGCGGAATCCACCACCGTGACGATCGAATCCAAGCGAGTCAAATCGCGCAATTCCGTACCTAAGAACGTGAGAGCCACAGGTAGGGGATCTGCCAATCCCGTCGTCTCCACTACTAAATAATCTATTTGGTCTTGGCGTTCTAAAACTTTATAAACTGCATTTACCAGATCGTTATTAATGGTGCAGCAAATACAACCGTTACTCAGTTCCACCATGTCATCGTCGGTGGATATAATCAGTTCGTTGTCAATACCAACTTCGCCAAATTCATTGACCAGAACAGCTGTCTTAACGCCCTCCTGATTCTTCAAAATGTGGTTGAGCAGAGTGGTCTTACCGCTACCGAGAAATCCAGTGATAATCGTTACAGGCAAACCGCGTTTCGGAACATCCATTGCCTGAGATTGGTCGGGAGAAACTGCTGATTGCATAGCTGAGCTGTAGAAAACGTCGCAAAATGGGAGTATAGAATTACGGTACATTAAGTACCGACGCGAGGGTGCTGGCACAGATCCCCGTCGTCCTCCCCTATTATTGCCGATCGCACTAAAGGTTGTTACTCCTTATGACCCTGACGCTTTACGATACGCTGACTCGTCGCAAACAAATTTTTGAACCCCTGGAAGCGGGGAAGGTGAAAATGTACTGCTGCGGCGTGACAGTGTATGACTACTGCCACTTGGGTCATGCGCGTTGCTACATTGTCTGGGATATGGTGCGCCGCTATTTACAATGGCGGGGTTACGATGTGCGTTACGTCCAGAATTTCACCGATATCGACGATAAAATTCTCAATCGCGCCAGGGAACAAGGATTATCGATGGAAGTTGTCGCTGAGAAATTTATCGATGCCTATTTTGAGGATATGAAACGGCTGAATGTGATGGACGCCGATGAATATCCCCGTGCGACCCACACCCTGGATGGAATTAAACGACTGATTCACCAGTTGGAACACAAAGGTTACGCTTACCCATCTGCTGGGGATGTTTATTACAAAGTGCGGGAATTTCCGGAATATGGCAAGCTTTCCGGTCGCAATTTGGCAGAATTGCAGGCTGGGGCTAGCGGTAGAGTGGAAGAAGAAGACCCGGACGCGCCAAAGAAACAAGACCCGTTTGATTTTGCGCTGTGGAAGGCGGCGAAAGCGGGAGAACCTTTCTGGGAGTCGCCTTGGGGTGCCGGTCGTCCGGGGTGGCATATCGAATGCTCGGCGATGGTACGTCAGTCTTTGGGCGATACTATTGATATTCACTGCGGGGGTAACGAACTGGCATTTCCCCACCACGAGAATGAAATAGCCCAATCTGAGGCTGTGACTGGTAAGCAGTTAGCGCGTTACTGGCTGCACAACGGCATGATCAATGTGGATGGGAAGAAAATGTCTAAATCTTTGGGCAATTTCATCACTATCCGTCAGTTGTTGGATGGGCAGAATGCACCGGAGGCGATGGCGATCAGGTTATTTGTTTTGCAAACAAATTACAGCAAGCCGATCGATTTTACCCAGGATGCGATCGCATTCGCCCAAAATAGCTGGAACACTCTTAAAGAAGGTCTGTTGTTTGGCGATCGATTCGGTTCTGGGCTAGGTTGGAAATGGGAAGCAGAGGAAAATCCCTCCATCCAAAATCCCGAAGTGGAAAAATTCCAAGCCGCGATGGATGATGACTTCAACTCCCCAGTAGCTTTGGCAGTTTTATTCGAGTTAGCCAAAGAATTAGGCAAGGAAGGTAATATCCTCGTCCACGAAGGCAAAACCAAGACATCGCCGGAAGTGTTAGAACAACAATGGCGCACCTTAGTTACGCTTGCAGGAGTTTTGGGATTGTCAGCCAAGCCAGAAGATAAACCATCTCAACCTTCTGATGGTTTAAGTGATGCGACAATTGAAGCTTTAATTGCACAGCGACAAGCAGCAAGAAAAGCGAAAAACTTTGCCGAAAGCGATCGCATTCGCAACGAACTGCAAGCCCAAGGCATTACCCTCATCGATACCCCACAAGGTACGCGATGGCATCGCAATTAAGGAATTTCAGATTTGAGATTGTAGATTTCAAATTTGTGATTTAAAATTTGTCATCTGACATTCTCCCATCCGGAATAGTAATGATAAAAAAACCCTAGAGAAATCCTCTAGGGCTTAACCAGGGTGCATCTACCATTCATTTTTTCTTCCGTCATTACTTCTATCCGGAACCTCTAACGATTTTAGATTTTGGATTTGGGATTTTGGATTGAATTAAAATCTAAGATCGGCAATTTCAAAACACCTATTCTCTTACCGCTCTTTCTCTAGCCCCTTACCTATGTCTCCCACTCCCCCCCTCTCTCCAGCAGTTTATATTGTAGGTGCCGGCCCGGGCGATCCGGATTTATTGACCGTCAAGGCACAGAAAATTTTGGCGCAGGCAGATGTCATTTTATTTGCTGACTCGCTGGTGCCAAAACAAATTTTACAGGGGGTGCGTACTGATGCAGAAATTATCCGCACTGCAAATAAGACGCTAGAAGATATTCTGCCGATCATGATAGAGAGGGTGCGATCGCACAAATCTGTCGTCCGTCTCCACTCCGGCGACCCCAGTCTCTACAGCGCCATCCACGAACAAATGCTAGCTTTGGCAGAAGCAGATGTTCCTGTTGAGGTCATACCCGGAATCAGCGCTTTCCAAGCAGCTGCCGCCAAGCTGAAAGTCGAGTTAACTGTACCGGAACTCGTACAAACAATTATCCTCACCCGCATTAGCGGTAACGCTTCATCTGTACCCGAACAGGAAGAATTGGCAACTCTGGCGGCGCATCAAGCGAGTTTGTGTCTTTACCTGAGTGCGCGTCATGTGGAAGATGCCCAAATCAAACTGATGGAACATTATCCCGCCGATACACCCGTAGCGATTTGCTATCGGCTGGGTTGGCCTGATGAAAAAATTTTACTGCTTCCCCTGCATCAAATGGCAGAGGTAACGCGGCGAGAAAACTTAATCCGCACCACGCTTTATGTCATCAGTCCGGCTTTGGCAGCAGAGAAAGGACGATCGCGTCTTTACCATCCGCAACACTCCCACTTGTTCCGTCAGAAGTCAGCCAATGGATAAAATCTTGTCTTTATCAAATCTGTTCGTAGTTTTTGGTAGTTTAGCCTACACAAAAATTACGCAAAATGTATTGCTTAAGACAGTTGTTAAAGAATCTTAACTTTTTCCAAGATGTATACAGACACACCTAAGCAAAATAATTATGGTTTCGCCCTGGCGAAATCCACTCCCCCAGGGAAAGTACACAAACAGCCGAGTTGTTGTCTACTTTTACTGTGGCAGATGGGTTCCTGTGATGTATTATTCTTTAGAAAAAGCGATCGAGCTTTACCGTAAATCGAAGCTAAACGGAAAAGAAATCTTCGCTTTTCCCGCCAAATTGAACCCTAGTGACTTCTGCGCTGAATTAACGGCACATTCTTGCAGTTGCGGGGATAACAATAAAGCTTACAAAGCCAAGCTTTCCACCCAAGCGATCGACAACCCCAGCGATACAGACAGCGTTCCCGATGGTTACGCACCGCTAGAAGCAGAAGAGATCGACCAGCTAACGCCGACAGAAAGTTCTACAAATTAAGTGCAACGCTACCCTGAAGAATAAGCTACCTTTGGCAAGAGTGTCTTGGAGAAAACGGCAAATGAAAGAAATTACGCGCCGGAAATTTATGATTGTGAGTACGCTGGCAGCTGGGTTTGCGTTAGCAGTGCAGCCAATTTCTGCCCAAGTTATCAATACAAATACTCAAGGATTGATAGCTGGAGAAGTAAAAATTCCCGTCGAGGATGGTGAAATTCCAGCTTATCGCGCTATGCCTGCAACTGGCAGTAATTTTCCCGTAGTGTTGGTAGTGCAAGAAATCTTTGGCGTACACGAACATATCCAAGATATTTGCCGCCGCTTTGCCAAGTTGGGATATTTAGCGATCGCACCCGAACTTTTTGCCCGTCAAGGTGATGTTTCCCAACTGAGTAACATTGAAGAAATTATCTCCAAAGTTGTCTCTAAAGTGCCAGATTCCCAAGTAATGTCCGACTTGGATGCCACTGTTAATTGGGCTAAAAATTCGAGTAAAGGCAATATCGACAAACTCGGAATCACCGGTTTTTGTTGGGGTGGACGAATTGTTTGGTTGTATGCAGCTTACAGCCCTAAAGTTAAAGCTGGTGTTGCTTGGTACGGACGCTTGGTGGGTGAGTCAACTTCTCTCACTCCCAAATATCCAGTTGACATTGCCCCATATTTGAAAGCGCCAGTTTTGGGACTTTACGGCGGTAAGGATAACGGTATTCCCAACGATACCGTAGAAAGAATGCGTCAGGCGCTTAAAGAAGGAGAAAGCCGTTCGGAAATTGTCCTTTACCAAAATGCGCCCCACGGTTTCTTTGCTGATTATCGCCCATCTTATCAGAAGCAAGAAGCTGAAGATGGATGGAAACGCTTGCTGGCTTGGTTTAAACAGTATGGAGTTGGGTAATTATTGACCAAAGTAGGGGATATATTCGCGGTTTTAATTACCAAATAAATCCCCTGTTTCGTATCTGCTTTTAAATTATAGCGGTTGGCAACATCTGATGGGAAATAACTTTTTTCTACTCCCCCGCTTCCCCACTTAATATCCTGGAAATTTCCAGTTGAAATTTCCAGTTTCGGTTTTAAGACTTACCGCCTTTGCGTCCAATCTCGGACATATGTTCTCTGTCTTGACTGACCGCTTCCCCGCCTTTGCGTCCAGCTTCTACAGCTTCTTCATGAGTGAACTCGTGGGCAGTACCTTTTTCATGAGCAGCCTTACCACCTTTACTGGCAATTTCGCGCTGCTTTTCTTCGTCCATAGATGCAAAGCCTCGTTTGCTGGTGTTGTTATCTTTGTCACTCATAATTCCACCATCAATCTACGCTTCTAATACTAGAAATCTCGATTTGTCGATCCCTCAACCCTGCGAATGAGATTATTGATTTTATCCAGGACTGGGTACGTATTAAATCGTACCCACTCAAGCTAGTGTAAAAAGTGCAATGCAAACAGTAAATCCGAGCAAAAAATACCTATAAACAAGCTGATTTATGGATTTTCCGCCTGCCAATCTTAATTAAACTTGTTTTGGCTCGATTTAATCTTATTTAGCTTAGGTTTGGGGTTCTTTCGCTATTTCTATGTAAAAGTTCATAGGCGAATATTTCTCGCTTCCCCATTCTCCGGCTCCCCCGCTAGACATACTTAAAACTAACGAACCAAAAATCCGCGATCGCACTCATAGTTTCTGTAAGAGAAAGCAAGTATTAACAGCTATTGCCCGGTCTACAAGTTCCCAAAAGCACATTACTAAGTCAGTAGTAACAGACAAGTTAGTGAATGCGATCGGCAATTTGATGGAAGTCAACAGTTAGCTGGTATACTTCATAGTAGCTACAGGAAAGCGATATGAAACATTTAAAGTGTCCAAAATGTAAAGGCAGCTTAGAAAAAATTATCTATAGCAGTATTGAAGTCGATCGCTGCATTGATTGCAAAGGTATTTGGTTTGACTCCCAAGGCGCTAAACGACTGAAGAAAATTAAAGGTTCTGAAAGTATAGATATTGGTGACCCCCTAACAGGCAGTAAATTCAACCAAATCGGGAATATAAATTGTCCTAAATGCAGCACACAAATGACTAAAATGGTCGATTTAAAACAATCGCATATTTGGTATGAAAAATGTCCCGTATGCTGCGGCACTTGGTTTGATGCCGGCGAATTTAAAGATTACAAGCAACAAGGAATCCTGGAAATGTTTAAAGATATTTTTGCGAAAGAAAGACGTTAGAAATCTGAAGATTGCTAAACTAAGCGATGTAGTTATCAGAGGATAGACCATTGTTAGACGAACAAGCCAAAAAGACTCTTCTGCGAAAAATTCCCCACGGACTTTATATCTGTGGCGTCAAAAACGGCGAAGAAGTGAACGGCTTCACCGCCAGCTGGGTAATGCAAGGTTCTTTTCAACCACCCTTAGTGGTAAATTGCGTTAAGCAAGATTCAAAATCCCACGCCTCGATCGCAGCCAGCGGCGTCTTTGCCCTCAGCTTCCTGGAAGCAGGACAAAAAGATTTAGCCCAAAAATTCTTCAAACCCCAGCGTCGCGTCGGCAATAAATTTGAGGATGTGGACTTCTACCTGGGAGAACAAACCGGCTGTCCGATTATATCGGATTCCTTGGGTTATGTGGAATGCAGGGTTGTCGGCGCAGTAGATCGAGGAGACCATACCGTTTATGTCGGCGAAGTAATTGGCGCAGGCGTTCACCGGGAAGGCGAACCTCTTTTGTTGGAAAGCACCGGCTGGCAATACGGCGGGTAATGGGAAATTTTAGATTTTGGATTTTAGATTGGATTTGAATCTGAAATTTAAAATTTTCCGTAAATCTTTTTCACCAACTAGCAACTGCAAACTGAATTATGCCTCTAATCAAAGTGCAAACTTCTGTAGCTACAGCAGATAAATCGCAAGTTGATTCGCTACTCAAAACCCTTTCGTCTAAGTTATCCAAACATTTGGGCAAACCGGAATCTTACGTGATGACTGCGTTTGAGCCAAATATGGCCATGACTTTTGCTGGCACGACAGATCCAGTCTGCTATATAGAAATTAAAAATATTGGCAGCATGAGTCCATCGCAAACCAAATCGATGAGTCAGGATTTTTGCCAGCAGATAAATGAGGCGTTGGGTGTACCAGTCGATCGCATCTACATCGAATTTGCCGATGCAAAAGGTTCCATGTGGGGCTGGAACAAATCGACTTTTGGTTAATTGAGTTGTGACTTCTCCCCCTTTGAGAAAAAGGGGGAAACAAGCGCGAATATTTCTGCGTGGGCTCAAGCCACACTTGGCACAACTTACGATACGATCTGTTCAGATTGCTGAATAAGTTATAAAGTTTTGGCAGAATCAAAACTGCCCTAACTCAGATCTTGCACCAAACGTCAAAACCGGGTTTCTGGCAAATTTAAGCTAAGAGCCTAGATCTTTCGTTAAGAAACCCGGTTTCTCAGGTCTTGTTGAGAATGGTGCAAGATGTCAGCTAACAAACTCGGCTAGAACTATACCTAGCTGTGCTGATACCCACCCTTTGTATCTTATATGAAACCATAAAACTCAACTTAAAAGCCGCAGGGGAGGATAAGCTCATGAATACCAAATTGGAATTGGTAAATACTATCAATGATGCTGCCCTGGCTGGCCCAGTGTTGTATCCCTGGGATTCTGGCCCTGCCGTAGCGCAATTGCAAGAATTTTTATGCGCTCACGGTTTTATGATGCGCGTAGATGGAGATTACGGTAGCGTCACCGAAGCTGCTGTCAAAACATTTCAACGTCAACAGGGATTGAGAGCGAATGGCATAGTCGATGCCAAAACCTGGGCAGCATTAAAAGGAACAGTTCTACCAGGAACTCGCATCCTCAAACTAGGGCATAGCGGTGGCGATGTGCGCGAACTGCAAGGGCTGTTGCAAGTTCACGGGTATAACGTCATCAGGAACGGGATCTTTAACTCAGATACCAAGTTGGCCGTAATTGCCTTTCAGCAAAAACATAAATTAAAAGCTAACGGAATGGTAGACCGGATTACTTGGACAATATTGCGAGGTGGTTCTCCCCTACCTCCTCTTCCCGAACAGGGTCGATGGTATATCAATTTCCGGAAGTGGTGGTAGATAAGGACTTGGCAGTGCCAACTTAACTCAGATGCGATCGCAATCAAAAAATTTACCAGTAGCCGGATGAGGTCGATCGTTGACATTCGGGTAGCGTCGCCTGCTGCAATTTCTCTAGACTCACACTTATCGAAAATTTGGGTCTAAAACGCCGTCGTTCAACGACGGCTTTCTGATAAAATTTTCGATAAGCGGGAACAAAGATGTAGTCGTGGCATACGAACTCACACGCTGTATAAAGGCTAATGTCACCAATCCTTTTAGGGTTGCCCCAATACCTCACTGCCCTCTAAAAAATATGGTATAGGTGGGAGAGTAAAAAAAATCAAATAGGGTAGGGCACACCCGAATTTACGCTTGGGGAGTAGTCCATCAGAGCGCTTGCTGCAAGGTGTAGTCGGACTAGACATGAATGTGTAAGACCAAAGCTAAGATTGCTTGGTGGAGGCAGTGTTCAGCCCAAGAATCACCGCAATGACGGGCGGTGAGTGTCAAAATCGCGTCAGTGACCTTGAAACCTTATTATTTGTGATTGCAATCTATCCCGGCAGCTTCGATCCCATTACTCTCGGACACCTCGATGTCATACAGCGAGGGTCTAGGCTATTCGATCGAGTGGTCGTGGCAGTGCTACGCAATCCCAATAAAATGCCCATGTTTACTGTGCAAGAGCGGCTGGAACAGATTCGCTTATCCACGCAACACCTACCCAATGTGGAGGTAGACAGCTTTGACGGCCTGACCGTAAACTATGCCCAAATGCGGCAAGCCACTGTGATCGTTCGGGGTCTGCGGGTGCTTTCTGACTTTGAAAAAGAGTTGCAGATGGCGCATACTAATAAGACCCTCTTAGATCGAATTGAGACAGTTTTTCTGGCTACCTCTACTGAATATGGTTTCTTAAGTAGTAGCGTGGTAAAAGAGATAGCAAGATTTGGCGGCTCTGTCGATCATCTTGTCCCCAAGCACGTTGCTTTAGATATTTACAAAAAATGTTACGCCAAGACTTACCCCGAATCGGCCCCGACAGCGACGAACCCAGAACCCAAGATGAACTGTCCCAGCGTGGAGAAACAGGCGTAGATATTCAGCGAGAACTCAACCGCCTAGAGGAAATGATTCTCGATAGTCCGCGCATCCCACTGACTCGTCGCACCGTAATCGATGAAGAACAGTTGCTGGAGCAATTGGATCTGATCAGATTGAATTTGCCTAATGCTTTTGAAGAAGCAGAAGCAATTATCCGCGAGAAGGAAGAGTTGCTTCTGCAAGCGGAACAGTACGCCCATAAAATGATTGAGGCCGCCTCGCAACGCGCTGCCCAGATTTTAGATGAAACGGGCATTGTCCGACAGGCAAAACAGGAGGCGCAACAACTTTGGCAAATGGTTCAGCAGGAGTGCGAGGCTGCACAAGAACAGACTTTGGCTGAAATCGAGCGGATGCACCGAGAAGCTCAGCAGGAACTGGAGGAACTCCGCGCTAAAGCGATCGCAGAAGCTAACGCCATCCAAAACGGCGCTGATGATTATGCGGAAAAGATGCTCAACAGCATCGAACAGCATTTGAATGAAATGCTGCGGGTGGTACGCAACGGACGCCAGCAACTCCAACCTGGCGAATCTCCCTTGCCGACACAAAAAACTTCTCCAATTCCTCCATTTCCTCGCCAATCTTCCCAAACACCACCTAAGAAGTAAAAAGTCAAAAGTCAAAAGTCAAAAGTCAAAAGTCAAAAGTCAAAAGTCAAAAGTCAAAAGTCAAAAGTCAAAAGTCAAAAGTCAAAAGTCAAAATTCTTCCCTCTTCCCCTAGCCCCTCTTCCCCTAGCCCCTAGCCCCTAGCCCCTAGCCCCTAGCCCCTAGCCCCTAGCCCTTCCCCGATGAAGTTACTTTGCTTGAGCAACGGTCACGGCGAGGATGCGATCGCTGTCCGCATATTGCAGCGACTACAGCAGCATCCCAACGCCCCCAAATTAGCAGCCTTACCCATAGTTGGGGAGGGCCAAGCCTACACCGATCTGGGAATTCCCATCATCGCTCCAACGCGGAAAATGCCTTCCGGTGGCTTTATATATATGGATGGGCGTCATTTCTGGCGAGATATCCGTAGTGGCTTGTTGCAACTGCTGTGGTGGCAGTTTAGGGCTGTGCAGGGTTGGAAACAACAGGGAGGATCTGTCTTGGCGGTGGGAGATATTGTCCCTTTATTGTTTGCCTGGTTGAGCGGATCTCCCTATGCTTTCGTCGGTACTGCTAAGTCAGAATATTATCTGCGGGATGAAACAGGCCCACTGGTAAGAAAATCCCGTATGCAGCGCTGGGAAGGGTGGTCTGGATCGGATTATCTGCCTTGGGAAAGATGGCTGATGAGTCGGAAGCGTTGTAAGGCTGTGTTTCCACGGGATAAGCTGACGACAGAAACGCTGCTGAAATGGTCAATCCCAGCTTTCGATATGGGGAATCCGATGATGGATGACCTGGAATCTGAGACTGCAAAGGTGGCTTTTTATGCTGGAGATGCGGAGAAACAGGAACAGGAACGATCGCTTGTCATTACTCTTCTACCAGGTTCTAGAGCGCCAGAAGCCTACGCCAATTGGCAGCAAATCGTACAAGCTGTGACTGGGGTGATGGATGCTTTCGCTCGTAAAGGTGTGCTGTTTCTGGGTGCGATCGCACCTACACTCAGTTTAGATTCTTTGCGTGAAACTCTGGAAGCTCAAGGCTGGTCTTGGCAATCTCCCCAACAAAGCGAATCCCATCTGCCGATTTCTGACCCTACAGCATCGGTGTTTACCCAGCGCAAATGCACTCTTATTCTCACCCAACGAGCTTTTGCCGATTGCTTGCAACAAGGAGATTTTGCGATCGCGATGGCAGGAACCGCTACAGAACAATTTGTGGGTTTGGGTAAACCGGCGATCTCTATCCCAGGTAAAGGCCCACAATTTACCCCCGCCTTCGCAGAAGCGCAAACCAGGCTTTTGGGGCCCTCTTTAATTTTGGTGGAACAGCCTGCCGAAGTAGCCAAAACTATACAGTCTTTGCTGCGCGATCCCGATCGCTTACAAATGATTGCAGAAAACGGACTCCTTCGTATGGGTAAGCCCGGAGCCGCCCAGCGCATTGCCGATTGTCTGATCGAAAAATTGCTCGCTTAGGGCTAGGCTCTTGCGTTAGCTAGAATTTTGGTGTATACTCTTTATAATGGGAATATTTGCATAAATAAAAAAATTGCAAATACTCCCATTATAAAACAATAGTATCACAAACAGCCAAAAAAATCATCAAAAACCCTCCCCTTTATTAAAGATTAAATATTTTTTAATATTTCAGATAAGATTCCAGAAATAGACACAGATACAGGAATAAGAAAGCAAAAATCTTCCCATAGGTGCATCTGTGTTGCGATTATATTAGACATCTCCGCCAAAAGAATCTCAAAAAGCAGGCAAGATGCCTACCCCACAAGAATTTTTGGAGACGTCTATTCGTTTTCAGCAAAAATAATGCGATCGCACTTAGTTAACGGTGTGGGATGATGTGGTCGGAGTGCGATCGCATTTACGCGAGCATTACCAGAAGTTAAATATATTACTATTTAAAATTTGCGATCGCTATCCTTATAGATAATGGCCGATTTCCTTACCAGGTAATAACTTATGGTCGTACAAAAATCCCTATTCCCCTCCGACACTATACCACCCCTGGAAAATGGCGACAGACTAACTCGGCATGAGTTCGAGAAGCGCTATCAAGCAATGCCCCATATCAAAGCTGAATTAATTGAAGGAGTGGTTTATATGTCCTCACCAGTGCGTGCTAGAAGACACGGTGAACCCCATAGTCATATTATTGGCTGGTTATTTGTCTATTGTGCCGCTACCCCAGGCGTTATGCTATGCGACAACGCCACCGTGCGTCTAGATTTGGACAACGAACCACAACCAGATGCACTCCTGCGATTAGATCCTAGTGTAGGCGGTCAATCTCGCATTAGCGATGATGATTATATTGAAGGTGCGCCGGAATTAATTGTCGAGATAGCAGCTAGCACTGCTTCTTACGATTTGCATGACAAATTAAGAGTTTATCGTCGGAATGGAGTACAGGAATATTTAGTCTGGAAAGTTAATGAAAAAGAATTAAATTGGTTTAGATTGCGGGAAGGCGAATACGTGCAATTAGAAGCAGATACAAATGGTGTAATTCGCAGCGAAGTATTTCCAGGTTTGTGGTTAGCTGTAGCGGCGTTAATAACGGGAGATTTAGCGCGAGTTTTGGCGGTAGTGCAGGAAGGTTTGGCAACCGCAGAACATGGTAATTTTGTGAATAGGTTGAGTGGGAGCTAGTGACAGTCGATCGCATTTCCATAATCTATAGTAATTTGCCATAGCAATCTGAGCGAAGCAACTCCAGTGTAAACTATAGAATGAAGGGTGTGAAGAGGTATCGATTATTCTGACAGCAGCACAGACTTTAAAATGTTTCCTTGTTTGTTGCGACTTAACAAGGATGTATCTGCCTATTTTTCTAGTACGCCTCGACGAACGCACGGGTAATGTATTTATTTTAGCTGGTGAAGAAATCGAAGTAGTAATTGACCGTAATGGGGAGTTTGTGAAAAATGACGAAACCGAATTTTAAATCAATGTCCAAAAAAGAATTGCGTGCTTATGTGCTTGCTCATCGAGATGACGACGATGCTTTCTATGCTTACGCAGATAAGACATACGAAGAAAATGCGGCATTAAATGCAGCAGTTATTGAATGGCTACAGCATCAGTATCCCCAGGTAGCGATAGCCAAAGTACCGGAAACATCTTCTAAGTTTATTATGACAGATTCAAACAATCATCAAAAGTTGATAAGAATTCAAATGATGACAGCTTCATTGCCTACTCAAAAGCTGTTTATAGAACATTTAATTACCGATATAAATAAGGATAAATATCTAGATAAAGTTAGCATAGTAACAATTTTTGTAAGTAAAAATGAAAGCAAAGCTATTGATTTACAACGAGAAATAGAAGAGGTAAAATTTAGCGATCGCACCAACTCAGCCCAAATAGTTGGGTATCTAGAAGAATCAGGCAATTTTCGGAACATTTGAAGTTAGGAGATCGCTATGGTGATTGGAGATACGAGACATGAAACAGGATTACAAGGCAATGACTCGAAAAGAATTAAAACTTCTTTCGTTAATTCACCAATAATATTAAGTATTTTCTGGTTGGATCTGTCTCAGAAAAGATGCTCCAGTTTTTTATACACTTCATCATCATTGCGCTTGCCAACCAAAATTATCTCTACCAAGTCTTCATCGGCATTAAATCGATAAACGCTCCGATATTCGCCACTATCTACCCGATAATAACCAGGATAACCAATTAATTCTTTGCTATCAGCAGGCAAAGGATCGACATTCAGCGCCAATACTTTTTTAGCAATTTGAGCGGCAATCTTCGGTTGCAAACCTTTGAGAAAATCAAGAACTTATGATTAGGGGCTAGGCTCTTGCGTTAGTTAGAATTTTGGTGTATATTATTTATAATGGGAATATTTACATAAATAAAAAATTAGGAAATATTTCCATTGTAATACAATAGTATCATAAACAGCCACAAAAATCATCAAAAACCCTTCGCTTCATTAAAAATTAAATATTTTTTAATATTTCAGATGAGATTCCAGAAATAGACACAGATACAGAAATAGGAAAGCAAAAATCTTGCCATACGTGCATCTGTGCCATGTGTGTTGCGATCCTATTCGTCTTCGGCAAAAATGAAGCGATATAATTCGCTCGGATCGGGTTCGGGACTTTCCTCGGCAAACTTCACAGCATCATCAATTACAGCTTGAATCTTCTTGTCGATCGCCTTCAATTCATCCTCAAAAGCCAAATTTTTCTCAGTCAAATAAGCCGCCAACTTCTTAATCGGATCGCGGGTAAACCAGAAGTCCTTCTCCTCCTTAGAGCGAAGTTCATCCGGGTCAGCTAAAGAGTGACCCCGGAAACGATAAGTAAGGGCTTCAATGACAGTAGGGCCTTCACCGGCACGAGCGCGAGCGATCGCTTCCAGTGCAACTTGTCGTACCGCCAACACATCCATCCCGTCAACTTCCACACCCGCCATACCGAAGGCAGCAGCTTTGGTATAAATTTCCGGAACAGAAGTTGCACGCTCGTGAGCCATACCGATCGCCCACTTATTATTTTCCACCACATAGAGAATCGGCAGCTTCCACAGAGCCGCCATATTCAAGCACTCAAAAAACTGACCGTTATTAGCAGCACCATCTCCAAAAAAACAAGCCGTCACCTGGTCAGCACTGGCATCTCCCATCACTTCCCGGCGATACTTAGATTGAAACGCCGCACCAGTAGCAACGGGAATGCCTTCCGCCACAAAAGCATAACCGCCCAATAAATTATGTTCCCCAGAGAACATGTGCATCGAACCGCCGCGACCTTTCGAGCAACCAGTCGCCTTACCGAACAATTCTGCCATCACCTCACGCGCAGGTACACCAGCACTCAAAGCGTGGACGTGATCGCGATAAGTGCTGGAAACAAAATCCCGATCTTGGCGTAAAGATTTGATCACACCAGTAGACACAGCCTCTTGACCGTTGTACAAGTGAACAAAACCAAACATTTTGCCCCGATAGTACATTTCAGCGCACTTATCCTCAAAGAAGCGCCCCAAAACCATGTCCTCGTAAAGCCGCAGTCCTTCTTCCTTAGTTATTTGTACTTGTGAAGAGTCAAAAACAGGTGCAGTTCGTTCCATAACCATTAACTTGTTGTATCCTCGCAGCAAGAACCAAATTTATCATTCTCTCAGTATCCGGGTCGATCGCGATCGAAAGTGTATTCTGGAAGCTGATTGCCTTTCCAGAAGCAGTTAACCAGCTAGGCTATTATGCCCCGTCGTACTCCTAGACTGAAACAGAACTGACAAACCAAAGTTCTGTACTAGAATAAAAGCGGTTGAAATTCCCACCCGACTGGCTGACAGCATTCGTGTCGCAGTTCTTCTGAGTAACTAGCAGCGCGAATCGGGAAAAAAAGATTCCCTCTCCAAATGTGGGAAAACCTCCACCGGAATCCGTACAAATAAATAGGTTTTCGGTCTTGGGAACCCTGGCTGCTGTCAGGATCGCACTTTCAAGTGTGATGACGCTTAAGGGGGGATGATTTCCAATCAAACCTGTGGAAGCTGAATCAGACTGTCACCGTGTTGGGCACAAACTTGTCAAAGGGTAATCGGGAAAATATTTCCCAACGCATTTGCCAAGGGAAAACAGGGCGTGGTAGTACGTCCGGTGAGGGTAACGCCTTACAAAATGGTTGGTAAGACAAGTGGTATATTTGTCGATAAAACCTGTAACTATTCGATAACATAAGCTAATTTAGTTGTTCGCCGCTAGGGTTAGAGGCTCGTGCGTATTCCACTGGACTATTACCGGATTTTGGGTGTGCCGATACAGGCTTCTGCGGAACAGTTGCAGCAAGCTTATGGCGATCGCATCCAGCAAATGCCAAGACGCGAATATTCGGAGATGGCGATCGCTGCCCGCAAACAACTGCTGGACGAAGCCTACGCCGTCCTCCGCGATCCAGAAGAGCGTCGCGCTTACGATGCTAGTTTCCTCGCCAACACCTACACTCCTGGCGGATTTAATCCGCCATCGGCCACTGCCACAGACTCGTCGGTAAAAAGTATTTCATTAGAACAACAGGCAGAGCCACCACTAACGGCTTCATCTGTCTCTACGGTTGGGAGCCCTTACCCCGCTCCTACTATTGAAATTGAAGAAGACGAATTCATCGGTGCCCTACTCATTTTGCAAGAGTTGGGAGAATACGAACTGGTATTGAAGCTGGGCCGCTCCTATCTCAACAATGGCTATGTCGAACTCGAAAAAAGCCGATTTGGAGATCCCAAAATCATCGGACAGGATATCGTCTTAACCTTCGCCCTAGCTTGTTTGGAATTGGGCCGAGAACAATGGCAGCAACGTCGATACGAAGATGCAGCCAACACTCTCAACGAAGGTCAAGAATTGCTGTTGCGCCACGGCGTATTTGCTCTAGTGCGGGGAGAAATCCAAGCCGACCTCTACAAACTGCGGCCCTATCGAGTTTTAGAGTTATTGGGGCTGCCCGAAGAAAAAATACAACAGCGACGCCCAGGATTGCTGTTATTGCGAGAAATGCTGCAAGAAAGAGGCGGCATGGATGGCACAGGCGACGATCGATCCGGACTGAGCGTTGATGACTTTCTGCGCTTTATCCAGCAACTGCGTCCCTATCTTACCTCAGCCGAGCAGCAGACTCTGTTTGAAGAAGAAGCCCGTCGTCCCTCCGCTGTAGCTACTTATCTGGCAGTTTATGCCCTATTGGCACGCGGGTTCATTCAGCGACAACCAACCCTGATCCGGCGAGCCAAGCTGATGCTGATGCGTCTGGGCAAGCGCCAAGACGTGCATCTGGAACAAGCTGTTTGTGCGCTACTGCTGGGACAAACTCAAGAAGCTTCTCATGCCCTGGAATTTTCTGGAGAATACGAATCGTTAGCCTTCATTCGCGAACATTCTCAAGGCGCTCCGGATTTGTTGCCGGGACTTTGTTTGTACAGCGAACGCTGGTTGCAAACAGAAGTGTTTCCGCATTTCCGCGACTTGGCGAAGGAAAAGGTGTCCCTGAAGGATTACTTCGCCGACGAGCAGTTGCAAACTAGCCTGGAAGCACTGCCCGCTACAGATGCAACTGAGTGGGAAGTGATGGGATCTTCTCGACCATCGCCGACATCAACAGCTGGCTCACCCAATTTTGAGGATACCCCGACAGATGGGGGTACAGAATCGCAAAGCGAAACTGTATGGGGTCTGAAAAACCAGATCCAGCGAACTAAAGATATCATCGCATCAAAATCGGTTCAAGAATCGGCAGCTAATTTGAATGGAATTCCTCGCCCTACGCCAATTGCAGAACGATCGAACCTGAAAGCATCCCATCCCACTACTTTACAAAACACTACTTCCAGCAGCGTTCAAACCTTGCCAGAGGCTGAGCGGGTCGAGCCGAAAGTGACGGAACGCAACTCTACTTCTTTACCAGAGATGCAGTCATACGCAGCAACGACTGCTCCGGGTCGTGCTTCGACGCGCCAAGCTGTTTCTGAGTCAGCGGCAAATGACCCAGGCGAATCTCCAGTTGGAGTCAGGGAGTTTACCAGCCCAGGCTACCCTCCCAGACAAAGTTCGGGAACGAAGCGAACTACACGCGGGAATCGCTGGTCTAAGTTAAATCTGCGGAATTTGCTTTTCTGGCAAAACAGCAGTTCTCAGCCAGCTGGGGTGAAGTCGCCAGTCAGCAAACAGATACCGCTAAAGTGGTTGCTGGTTGGTGTGGTTGGATTTGGAGTGTTTGTGCTTTTCTTTATTTGGGCTCGCAACACCGTTTTCTCAAAACAGCCACAGCCTACACCGCAGCCAGTGGTGCAAGTTGAGCCATCGCCCTCACCTACTCCCACAAATGATACTTCTTTATTAAGTCAACCTGGCCCTATGACAAAAGAAGTTGCCCAGCAAGCGATCGAAACTTGGTTATCGACGAAAACAAAAGCTTTCGGGCCAGACCACCAAGTCGATCTGTTAAAGGAAATTTTAGCCAATCCAGCTTTGTCTCGATCGCAAACCTTGGGGGAAACGCTCAGGAGACAAAACAGGCATCGAGAGTACAAACACAACCTTGATGTTGATTCGATCGACATCCGTCAGCTCGATCCGAACAAAGCCAGAGTGGAAGCACAAGTGAGCGAATCAGCACAATACTTTCAGGGCAACAAACTCAATCGCACCGAATCCTACGATTCCAACCTGCGCGTTCGTTATGAGTTAGTGCGCCAAAACGGTCAGTGGCGCATACGCGATATGCGGGTCTTGCCATAACGCTTCCGAATTATTTAAGCCAAAGGGGAAAGGGAAAAGGTTTTTTCTCTTTCCCCTTTGGCTTTTAGCCCTTCCCTCCCACCCTCTGCCTACCTTTTCTAGACTCCGAGTGGCTTATGTCAAGGAATCATGACATAATTGCCAGTCCCAAACCCAGCTTATGTCAAGGAATCATGACATAATTGCACCAGGTTTCCTATAAATGCGTAAAAGTACTCATAATCGCTAGCGAAACCACTTGACCTTCTCTGTAAATTTTCTGCAACATATTCATAACGAAGCGATCCCCCACGATCCCAAAACAAAGCTAACGACGAGTCTATGACTCACAATGATGTTACTTATAGGCAATCTCGAATGAAAAAGTGTTTCCCTGAAAGTTGTGTATTTGCAGAACTTTCAAATAAAACAAAGGCAGATATAGCCGCAGATAAAAAGCGATAGAAAAACCAGGAGGAGGATCGAGATTTCCTAGCTTGCTGTGTTTGGACTGGGAACAAGTGAAAAAGGTCAGAAGCCACATTAGAGTCGTTCAAACTACTGGAGACCACAACATATGGCAAAAGAACGCCCACCTTTAGAAGAAATGACTTTGCGGCAACTGCGAAAAGTTGCCAGCGAATACGGCATTTCTCGCTACAGCAGAATGCGTAAAGAGCAACTGTTAGCGTCGATTTTGGAAGCGCAAAGAGTTAGAGGTAGCAACGAACAATCTCGTACATTGGAGGCACAAGAAGCAGTGGAAGCAGCAAAATTTGAACTCGGTCAGGAAGACAGCCTTGCTGATACTCTGTCATCCGTGGATGAGGGGTTAGCCGATCTCCCAGGTGGTTATGGAGAATGCCGCATTGTTTTGATGCCTCGCGACCCGCAATGGGCTTACGCCTACTGGGATATTCCAAATGAAGACAAAGAAGAACTGCGTCGCCAAGGGGGACAGCAAATTGCCCTGCGGCTTTACGATGTCACTGATATCAATTTGGACTACCAAAGTCCGCACAGCATTCAAGAATATCCCAGCGATGAGTTGGCGCGGGAATGGTATCTGCCCATACCCGTGAGCGATCGCGACTACGTAGTCGATATCGGCTACCGAACTGCTGATGGCCGCTGGCTCCTCTTGGCTCGTTCCGCTGCTGTACATATGCCCCCTATCTATCCCAGCAACTGGATAGAAGAGAAATTCATTACCGTTTCTTGGGAAGAAGACCTACGAGGCAAGCAGTTCCTGGAGCTAGTTCCTCCTGGCAAACGAATGGCAGAAGTTGCCAGCAAAGAAAAGATTTTTGATTTGCCTAAAGAAGCTCAAGCCCAACGGGTTGCCGATTCTGTATTCGGCTCCATACAGCAAGTACCTGGCTCTGTACCCCCAGTAAGTTCCTATGGGGTAAGTTCCTATGGGGTAAGTTCCTATGGGGTAAGTTCCTATGGGGTAAGTTCCTACGCCCCAGCAGTTAGTTCCTACAGCATTAGTTCCTACGTCCCAGCAGTCAGTTCCTACAGCGTCAGTTCCTACGCCCCAGCAATCAGTTCCTACAGCGTTAGTTCCTACGCTGTTAGTTCCTATGTACCGTCCGTCAGTTCTTACGGCGTAAGTTCATACGAACAGGCGCTGAGTTCTTACGGGGTTAGCTCTTACGTTCCGGGAATCAGTTCCTACGCTGTTAGTTCCTATGTACCGTCCGTCAGTTCTTACGGTGTAAGTTCATACGAACAGGCGCTGAGTTCTTACGGGGTTAGCTCTTACGTTCCGGGAATCAGTTCCTACACTGTTCCGTCCGTCAGTGCTTATGGTGTAAGTTCATACGAACAGGCGCTGAGTTCTTACGGGGTTAGCTCTTACGTTCCGGGAATCAGTTCCTACGCTGTTAGTTCCTATGTACCGTCCGTCAGTGCTTATGGTGTAAGTTCATACGAACAGGCGCTGAGTTCTTACGGGGTTAGCTCTTACGTTCCGGCTGTGAGTTCTTACGGCGTTAGTTCTTACGGTTTGAGTTCTTACGAACAAGCGCTGAGTTCTTACGCACTCAGTTCCTACGTTCCGGCTGTAAGTTCGTATGCAGTCAGTTCTTACGCTGTGAGTTCTTACGGTTTGAGTTCCTACGAACAAGCGCTGAGTTCTTATGCTCTCAGTTCTTACGTTCCGGCTGTAAGTTCTTACGCTCTCAGTTCCTATGTACCGACTGTGAGTTCTTACGCTGTGAGTTCTTATGGTTTGAGTTCATACGAACAGGCGGTCAGTTCTTACGCACTCAGTTCCTATGTTCCGGCTGTGAGTTCTTACGCTGTCAGTTCTTACGGTTTGAGTTCCTACGAACAAGCGCTGAGTTCTTACGCGGTCAGTTCCTACGTTCCGGCTGTGAGTTCTTACGGGGTCAGTTCCTACGTTCCGGCTGTGAGTTCTTACGCCCTCAGTTCTTACGGTTTGAGTTCCTACGAACAGGCGGTCAGTTCTTACGCACTGAGTTCCTATGTGCCGGCGGTCAGTTCTTACGCGGTTAGTTCCTACGTTCCGGCGGTCAGTTCGTATGCTGTCAGTTCTTACGGTTTGAGTTCCTACGAACAGGCGGTCAGTTCTTACGCACTGAGTTCCTATGTACCGGCGGTCAGTTCGTATGCTGTCAGTTCTTACTCGGTGCCAATCAGTTCTTACGCTGTGAGTTCCTACGCTCTGAGTTCTTACGAACAGGCTGTGAGTTCCTATGCTCTGAGCTCTTACGTTCCGGCTGTGAGTTCCTATGCGGTGAGTTCCTATGTACCGGCAGTCAGTTCGTATGCAGTCAGTTCTTACGCTCTGAGCTCTTACGAACAAGCTGTGAGTTCCTACGCTCTGAGCTCTTACGTCATACCCTCTGGGGTGGGAATGTGGGCGCTTCCTACTGAGTCTGGTATCGGTATGTCGGGTATTGGCTTTGCGGCTTCTATGCCTCCCATCCGTCCTCGCCAGTTCTGGTTAATTGCGGATGCCGAGCTGATCGTTTATGGGGCAACTGAGCCGGATGCTACGGTAACGATCGGCGGACGTCCGATTAAGCTGAATCCAGATGGTACTTTCCGCTTCCAGATATCTTTCCAAGATGGTTTGGTGGACTATCCGATTATGGCGGTGGCGGCTGATGGAGAACAAATGCGATCGATTCACATGAAGTTCACTCGCGAGACGCCAACTCGAAATACCAATACTAAGGAAGAAGCTGTTCTAGAATGGATTGGCGCTTAGCAAGTTATGAGTTTTAACGACAAAAAATGCCATTGTCAGCACGAATATTCAAATGTGGTAACTGTGGCATTGAACTAGATCGGGATTTTAATGCCAGTGTGAATTTAGAACACTGGCATCCCATAATTGATTATCCTTTAACCGTCAGTTCGACGGGGATTGCCTGTGGAGGGTCACACCAACTTAATGGCGATCGAACTCCAGGCTGCTATGCTAAATTCATGTCTTACCCGGTGCAAATGAAAAGCGATCGGCTAAGCTTTACTATCTATATAAAGTAAAGAATTTTAATATGCCAGTCTTCCTTAAGAGCTTAAAACAAAACGGTCATTTAGAGCGAATTCATATTACGGTCTGTATTGTTGGCTCTCGTAAAATAGAAGGACGAGATGACTATGGCTCTCAAGGATGGGACATTTTTGCACCCAATCTCAGTATTTATGGATTGGATGCCGATCCAGAAGCTTGCGAACAAGCTAACGCGGATATTGAAGCTCGACAAGTAAATTGGACAGAAAAACATATTCCGTTAGCTCTTTGGAATTGTGAAGGAAGTTTTCCGATTTATGTTACTAACTTTCCTGGGTGCAGCTCTTTATATCCCCCTAATGAATCTTACTTAGAGCGTTTCCAAGAACAGAATTTAGATTGGCATAAGTTAGTTGCCACAGTGGAAATAGAAACGACTACTTTAGACAATTTTTGTGCAACAGAGGGAATTAATGAAATTGATTTTCTCCAACTAGACGTGCAGGGAGCAGAAAAGCAGGTTTTAGAAGGAGGAATTAAAATTTTAGAAAAAAGTATAATTTCCTTGAAAACAGAAGTAGAATTTAATTATTTGTACGTCGGTCAACCACTTTTTAGTGACATAGATATCTATCTAAGGGATAAAGGGTTTAGGCTTTTTGATTTGTCTTTAGAAGGACGTGCTGTTCGTAAAGATTCCCTGATTTCTTCATCTGTACATCCGGGAACACTATTTGTGGGAAATGCTTTTTACTTCCGGGATTTAGTTCAAGGTAATGTGGCAAATAACCCGAACACCCCAGAAAAGATGTTCAAATTGGCTTGTCTTGCCGATATGTTGGAATTTACTGACTATGCTTTGGAAATATTGGCATATTTGACTCGTAATTATGGAAATGATAAAAATTATAATTTTGCCAGAGAAATCGTTGAAAGTTTATCTCAAATCCCCCCCTTAGTAGAAAAGGGATTAGATTCGCTGCCTATTATTGTTGAAATGAGGAGTTACCTTACATAAATGAGCATTATTGAAATTCTAAAAGAAGATTACCAAAGATTCCCCGCCGACCGAGCTTACAGCATCTATGCGGAGGATGTTTACTTTCAAGACCCACTCAAAAATAACGAGTTTTAATATGTCAGTCTTTCTTAAGAGCTTAAAAAAAAGCGGTCATTTAGATCGAATTCACATGACCTTGTGTATTGTCGGTTCGCGTAAGCTGGAAAACCAAGATGATTATGGTACTCAAGGTTGGAATATTTTTGCACCTAATTTAACTATCTACGGATTTGACGCCGATCCAGAAGCTTGCGATCGTGCCAACGCCGATCTGGAAGCTCGACAAGTAAATTGGGTTGAAAAGCATATTCCTCTGGCTCTTTGGAATTGTGAGGGTACTTTTCCTTTGTATGTTACCAATTTTACCGGATGCAGTTCTTTATATCCTCCTAATGAATCTTATGTAGAGCGATTCAGTGGATATTTAGATTTGTTCAAATTAATTACCACTGTAGAAATCGATACCACGACTTTAGATAATTTTTGTGCGTCGGAAGGAATTGAGGAAATTGATTTTATACACCTTGATGTGCAGGGGGCAGAGCTTCAGGTTTTAGAAGGAGCTTCTAGCGTTTTAGAACGCAGTGTTTTAGCTGTTATGACTGAAGTAAACTTTACCGAGCTATATATAAATCAACCCCTATTTAGCGATGTAGATGTATATTTAAGAAAGCAAGGATTTACTCTGGGAGATTTGGCGATTACGACTGGAAGAGGTTGCCGGACAATATCACCAATTATTTATAAGTTACATCCCGGATTTTTATTGTGGGCAGATGCCTTTTACTTTCGCGACCTGATTAGAACGGATGTGTTTCACAATATAAGCACACCCGCTCGAATTTTGAAATTGGCTTGCATTGCTGATGTGTTGAATTTTACCGATTATGCTTTGGAATTATTGGCATATTTGACTCGTAATTATGGGGATGACAAAAATTATAATTTTGCCAAAAATATTATTGATACTCTATCCACGATACCAGAAGCGATACAACAGGGATTAGATTCATTACCGATTATTGTTGAAATGAGGAATTACGTTAGGTAAATGGACATAATTGAAATCCTCAAAGAGGACTACCAAAGATTCCCTTTTGACCAAACTTACAGCATCTACGCTGAAGATGTTTATTTTCAAGATCCACTTAACAAATTTCGCGGTCTAGATCGTTACAAGCAGACGATCGCCTTTATCCGCACCTGGTTTGTTGACCCCAAACTGGATTTACATGATATTCGCCGCCAGGATGATGCGATCGAAACTCGCTGGACGTTAAGTTGGAATACACCCCTGCCGTGGAAACCCCGCATCGCTATTTCTGGCTGGAGCGAGTTGCGACTTAACGCCGAAGGGTCGATCGTTTCCCACATCGATTACTGGAACTGTTCCCGCCTGGATGTTCTCAAGCAGCACCTATTTCCATTAAAGACTCGTTGACTTCAATCGATATAGATAGCTAATTGACTATTAAGTTATTTTTCCTTTATTTACCTGCGCCTACTTATAGATTACAGAAGTTTCTTTTGCCCGTAAATCTTCTCAGCTTTTTCAAAAATTATCCAAGAAGTTAAGATATATTTGTCTTCTGAAAACGGCACATTACCTTTATGGGTATGTGTAAACCCAGCAGGAGCGATCGCAAGTCTTCCTTGTTGAGGCTTCACTTTCAAATTTTGGTAAAAAAATTCTGTTTCCCCACCTTCATTTACGGTGTTCAAATAGTACTGAAAAAATAGAACTCGCCGCAGCGGTTCGTCATCCGCTTCACGAGGGTGGGGGTAAATTTCAGAATGCCAATGGTGATAACCTCCCATACCTTTTATATACTTTTGGACGTTGATCCAAGAAGGTCGATAAATTTTTTGGATGGTTTCATCCATCCATAACGCCTCGTATTGTGCAAAATTTTCGTGAGTGAGGGTGACAACTTTGCCGGAAATCGGATCGAGTATTCCAGGAGATATCGCGCCGACGAGGGCAAAAATGTACTTCCGCAGATATTGTTTCAGATATGCGAATGTATTAGTTACAACCAAGCTATGAAGATTTCTCCATTCATAAAGACCTGTGATCGTAAGGTCGTAGCTATCTTTTTTATTTAAATCGACACCTTGTCCTGTGCGTCCGCGCACTATCTTGTCGCTGGTTTCAAACTTTTCGATAATCTGATGGCAAATATCTGCATCTAAGGCATTATCGTAAATTTCAATAAAATTTGTCACTATATCCTCAGCAGTCATAAATTAATTTTATGTGGAAATGAGGAATGTCGAGATAGTTAAATTTATCCATCTTTTCATTTCCCCATTTCAAATATAATCTGGCGTAGTTTAACCCAAATTAAATCAAACGGTAATTCCCGTGGGATTAGCTGTTCCGGTGAGAATGTCTTGGATTTGTTGCACGCTCAAGTTGGGATTTGCTTGCAGCAAGAGAGCAGCGACACCGGAAATATGGGGTGTTGCCATTGATGTGCCATCACTGGTCTCATAGCCTCGGTTTTTCACCGTGGAGATCACATCAACTCCTGGAGCGGATATAAAAGGATAAGACCTACCCGTAGCGCCGACTGGGTTGGAGAAGTCGGCCACTTTTCGGTTGCGATCGACTGCGCCAACAGCGATCGCCAAACCGCTAGCAGCAAGATCCTGACTGAACGGGATAGCTGATTGGAAGGCAGGTTCGCCCGGTTGAACTGCGTTCAGCTTTGCCTTTTCATTTCCAGCTGCGATCGCCACTACTACGCCGCGTTCGCGAGCTAAGCCCAGCACCTGTACGTAGTCGCTATTTTGATCTGGCCCATTTGTTCCCGGATCGTCACCCAAGCTCATGTTAATTACTTTCGCCCCATTGTTGATGGCGTAATTCATAGCAGCGATAATTTGGGAATCTTTACCTCCGCCCGGTTTGCCCAACACTCGCAGCGGCATGATCTGGGCTTCGTAGGCAACTCCAGTGGTTCCTGTACCATTTCTGGAGGCAGCGATCGTTCCGGCTACGTGAGTGCCGTGAGTATCGTCTTCTTTGCCTGGGTTGGGGTCATTATCGTTAGCTACAAAGTCCCAGCCGTTGACATCATCAATATAGCCATTCCCGTCATCATCGATTCTGTTTCCGGCCACTTCTCTGGTGTTCTTCCAGATATTATCTTTGAGGTCTGGGTGATTTAGGGAAACGCCTTCATCCAAAACGGCTACGACAATGCCTTTGCCTGTAATACCTCTAGCGTAAGCTGTCTCGGCATCGAT
Organism: Aerosakkonema funiforme FACHB-1375; assembly: GCF_014696265.1. Lineage (GTDB taxonomy): Bacteria > Cyanobacteriota > Cyanobacteriia > Cyanobacteriales > Aerosakkonemataceae > Aerosakkonema > Aerosakkonema funiforme_A. The sequence continues at coordinate 39,243 of NZ_JACJPW010000032.1, forward strand.
CAAGTTCAAATCGCCGAAATTTCGGCCATCTTCTTCGGTGAGTTTGGCGGCAGCAGTTACTTCTGTTCCGGTAGCCTGTGCCAATGCCGCTCGGACATTAACCAAACCGCGTCCGAAGTAGTAATTAAAACCTTCTGGCTGCGGGGGTATGGGTCGATTTGACGGGTCTGCTGTAGCTGCTGCCGATACGTTCATGGTGTATTTGGTGCTGCCTGATGCCTGCAAAACCCTTACATAGTAGGTACCCGGATCGACTGCACTCAGGTTGAGTACTTCAGGATTTGTACCTGCGGCATCGGATTCGGCGAGAATGTCATCGCGATCGAGTTCGCCATCTTCATTGATGTCTGAAATTAGTTCTAGCTGAGCATCGCTGCTTAAACCGTTGAGGGATATGTTGACAGCACTGGTGGTATCCAAAGTAAAGCCGTAAAGATCTTCTTCGTCTCCATTGCCGACTTCATCGCTAACACTTCTGGTACCTTTAAGGTTGCCCAAGCCGCTGGCAAGGCTGAGGTCTTCGTCGGGGTCTGGGCGATCGCTAGTACGTCCCTCTTCCAAACCAAATTCAATGTAGTGCTCGATCGCGCTCAAACCACGGGGTCTGACCGCTGCCGCCACATCCGGGTACTTTTGCAAATAAAAACCAGTCTCGAAGTCTGGGCCAGGGTTGCGATTTTCATACTGACCGAACTGCACAAAATGTTGATAGCTGGTCAAGGGGTCTGGCGCTGCCGCTGTCGCCGCGACTGCTGCTGCCACGTCTGGGCTGCTTTGCAAATAGAAGCCATTGACAAACTCTGGAATTGGGTCACGTCCTTCCTTTTGCCCGAAATTGACAAAGTGATCGATCGCACTGAGTTGGGGATTATTCACCGCAGCGGCGACATCTGAATACAACTCCAAATAAAAACCTGTATCAAATAAAGCACTCGGATCGCGACGTTCAAATTTACCAAATCGATTGAAGTGATCCAAGCCATTAGCGAATCCGCCACGGGCAACTGCCTGGGCTACATCTGGGTTTTGGGCTAGGTAAAAGCCTTCGTCAAACAGACCGTTGATGTCTAACATGAATGCTTAATCTGTCTTCGGATAGATGACAATAGTTGTAAATTTGATAATATATTTTTTCATTGCAAAAAAGAACTGATAAGTTTCTGCACTTAACAATTTGTATTGTTCTCTTCCCCTGACGGGTGACAAGTGTTGCTGAAACCCTTGTACAGTATGTGTTGTACCACAGCGCTTTTGAAAAAAAATGCACCGATTTTTGGACTTTATTGATACTATTGTCAAGTACCAGTAGCTACAAGTCTCATGAATTCGTTGTTGACCGCAAGATTTTTGGGCTAATTTTTCCAGATGTGACTGAGTTGAAAAGCAGCCCCTGTCAAGCTTTGAGCCATAGTTGTCACCCTGTTAGCAATTCCTGCTAAGAGGGATGACAGCTTAGGCTACTGTTTTACCCCTATTTAACTTCCCCGCTTCATTCTGCCAGTTGCTAATTGTTCAGAATGGGGGAAGCGCTTTAACCATTGCGCCTATGGTGAGGGACTCGCACCCTCACGATCATTAAGTTGTCAAGAGTTTTATTCAACCGATACGAAAGGTTGCACTCTTGCTCCTCGTACACTTTGAGTTATTTTTTTTCGCCGTTTTTCGAGGAAACGAATCGCACCTACCCAGAGGTTTTATATTCTACTGAGCGACAATTATTCTTGAATTTGGGAAAAACTTTCTTGCCTTTAACCTTCTTGGAGTTATCGTAAAATCGAGCTATTGCAGACCAAGACTTTTCACCAGCAGATTGTCTAACCATTGAGTTTAGTTCATTAACAAAGGGGAATTCTTCAGCCAATACAGCGCAATATTTATTAAGGTCGTACCTGCCAATATTCTTGTTATCTATCCAGCAACGCAAGCACTTATTTTGGATGAATTGACAAGTACGGATAGCTTCATCGATAGCACGATATTGTTTGTCTTTTCCTTATACTTTGAACTCATAAACAATCATGGCTTGACCTTTATTTACCACAATTTTATGTTACCACAACAGGGATAAAGTCACTCTCTTATGGGCGAGGTTTTCAACCCAAATTTTTGATAAAGTAAATAAATGTAAAGAATTTTCAGGCAGGACATAATATGCGTTTAATACTCATGACCGGCAAAGGCGGAGTCGGCAAAACCTCCGTCGCCGCCGCTACAGGGCTGCGTTGTGCCGAACTCGGCTATAAAACCCTGGTTCTCAGTACTGACCCGGCTCACTCTTTAGCAGATAGTTTCGATTTGGAACTCGGACACGAACCGCGATTGGTGCGTCCCAACTTGTGGGGTGCGGAACTGGATGCTTTGGTGGAACTGGAACAGAATTGGGGCGCAGTCAAGCGCTATATCACCCAGGTTTTGCAGGCGCGGGGACTGGAAGGCGTGCAGGCTGAAGAATTGGCTATCTTACCGGGGATGGATGAAATTTTTGGCCTGGTACGTATGAAGCGCCACTATGATGAGGGTGAGTATGATGTGCTGATTATTGACTCGGCTCCCACGGGTACAGCGCTGCGGTTGCTAAGCTTACCGGAAGTCAGCGGCTGGTATATGCGGCGATTCTATAAGCCGTTACAAGGTATTTCGGTGGCGCTCAGACCTTTGGTGGAACCGATTTTTAGGCCGATCGCGGGTTTTTCTCTGCCTGATAAGGAAGTAATGGACGCTCCTTATGAATTTTACGAACAAATAGAAGCTTTGGAAAAGGTATTAACGGATAACTCCCAAACATCGGTGCGTTTGGTCACAAATCCCGAAAAAATGGTGATTAAAGAATCTTTACGCGCTCATGCTTATTTGAGTCTGTACAATGTTGCCACAGATTTGGTAGTTGCAAATCGGATTATTCCAGAGCAAGTTACCGATCCATTCTTCCAACGTTGGAAGGAAAACCAACAGCAATATCGCCAGGAAATTCACGAGAATTTTCTACCGCTACCGGTGAAGGAAGTGCCCCTATTTTCGGAAGAAATGTGCGGTTTACCAGCTTTAGAACGTTTGAAAGAAATGCTTTATGCTGGGGAAGATCCGACGCAAGTTTATTATCGGGAAACTACAGTTAGAGTGGTACAAGATAAAAATCAGTACACTTTGGAGTTGTATTTGCCAGGTATTGCTAAAGACCAAATCCAACTAACTAAAACTGGTGATGAATTAAATGTCCGCATTGGCAATCATCGCCGCAATTTGGTGTTACCTCAAGCTTTGGCGGCTTTGCAACCCTCTGGGGCGAAGATGGAGGAAGATTATCTGAAAATTCGGTTTGGTGAAGCGGTAAGGGTTTAGCAGCTGAACGGCCTAATTTTTAGCAGTCATAGAAACCCGGTTTCTTGAAGAAACCGGGTTTCTGTTTCTTGAAGGGTTTCTGTATTTTTTTTGATAAATTATTTGGGATTGGTAGTAGCTAGTGAGGGCTTGATACTTCTGTCTTTGTGTCGATCGATCGGAAAAACGCTGTAACTTGTGTACAGTATCCTTGTTTTGACTAACCATCTCCTCCCACAAGGTAGAGTTTTGACCCAGAAGTAAAAATAATTATCCCTCTCTAATGGCAGAAGGTAGCTTAGTAAAGAATTATTTACATTACTTAATAACACCACTACACAGACAACGCACTGACTCAAAACGGAGTTTGAACTATGACTAACACACCACAACAAACAACCAATCCCTACGAGGCTCAATTCCAACGTAAATACGGCGAGTTTGCAACTAAATTTGAATTTGGTTCAAACCCCAGCGCTGAAATTTGGAATGGTCGTCTAGCGATGATTGGCTTCCTGATTGCGATCGTTGTTGAGCTAACAACTGGCCAAAAGTTTATTAACTATTTGGGATTCTAATAGGTTTCATATCTATTACTGTCATACTCAACGAAGCTTGAAATGGCAGAAAAATAGGGAACTCTTAGCTTAGCAGAGTTCCCTATTTTTGAGAGTCTCAGTTGATGCGATCGCACGCTCAGTACAACTCTAACTTGGTGCAGTATATCTTGTATCTAACAGTGCGATCGCCACTTAAGAGATTTCCTTGTTTTCTTGAATTTCCCAACGAAAAAGTCTTGGTAATTGTGCTAAATCCAAGGCGTAGTTTCCACTCCACAAGACAATCTCTACTATTAATAAATAGCGTATCCAAATCAAATCGGTTTCAGGACTGAGGAATTTCAAACCCTCATACAGTTGCCAAACACGGTAAGGCAGGTACAAATAGGGAACCATCACCCAGACGACCGTGCGAAACTGCCTCAGTGTCAAAATTTCCGATAAAATTTGCAATCCCAGCATCACAAAGTAGGGAATAAGTACAGTTAATACGCTGCTGTAACGCCACCAAACGCCCCACAGAAACATTGCCAGCAGGGGTATTACGATTCCGACTATCTGTATCGTACCGAACCAGATTTTATACCACCCAGGTAGAGGTTGGGGAAGGGTGAAGGGTTTTAAGTGTCTCCACGCCCAACCTACCACTACTGTAAAAGCTGTGGCAAGTAGGAAGAAAACGAGGTTTTCGATAAATAGGTATAGATTGGAGTTCATGTATAATATTATCGAACTTTCTTAGTTCCTATGGTTGACTTTTGATGTGGAAGTGTTATGGCGAACTGGTTAGGGATGGGGTAAATGTGCGATCGCCATCAAGTTTAGCAAGTGCGAGATGGGTATGACACGATATGCGATCGCTTATTTGTAAAAAGTCAATAATTGTTTCGGCAATACCTTTTGATGCTAGGTAGGGAACACCATTCCCGATTGTTTTAAACATATTAGTAAGTGACATATTTGATGGCAGAACAAAGTTTTTTGGCAAAGATTGAATCGCGAGTGCTTCAGCTACTGTAAGTCGGCGAACTTTATATGGATGTAAATGTACTTCGTTATTTCCGTAGCAGGCTGTTGGCGAGTAGCGCCATCGATGAAGACGCTTATAAGATTTTTTGGAATCATCTCCTTCATCGACGGAAGCAAATCTTTTCAGACCTGCTTTGGGTTTAAAATAATGTTGTCCGTTCGGATGATTGAGGACATCGTTTTTTTCAAACCAATATTCTGCTGTTAGCTGTTGTGGTATACCATCAGGACAAGGCAATATAAAATCTTCCCTAAATGGCGCAGTGGAAGGCCAAGGATATGCGAAAGCTTGCTGTCTGGGATACAAAATATGTTTTGTCCAAGGAAAAGCTGTTTCGGGAAGTAGCTTTTGGTTATAATTAACTTTAATGCCGATATTTTTGATTAAGTTGGTATGAAAACCAATCAGGATAATTCTGTCTCTATCCTGGGGGACGCCGTATTCGATCGCATTAATTAGACGTTCTACTAATATATATCCAAATTGATTAAGTCGAGCCTTAAGATTTTCAAAAAAAGTACGGTGTTTTTTGGTTCTCCACAGTCCTTTGACATTCTCAAATAAAAAGAAATCTGGTTTTTGTTGACAAATCAATTCAACATAAGCGGCAGAAAGCTTACCATTGTCTCCTTCCGCACCGCGATTTTTGCCACCAACTGAAAAATCAGGACAAGGAGGGCCACCGATAAAGCCAATAATATCGGTATTTTTGCGTGCATCCTGAATTAGTTGCTGGAGTCTTTGCGCTTGTTCGGCTTCGGTTAGTTTAGTCACATCTGCTGCTTCTCCCTCATGGTATCCGTATGCTGGTGAGTGTAGGTTAAGACATTGCCTTGAATAACGATATGCTTGCATAAACGGTGCATAAATTTCGTTGACATAAGCTATGTCAAAACCGTTCAATTCAAAACCGAGATCGAGAAAACCGGAACCTGAGAAGAAAGAGAAAATTTTGGGGCGATCGATCATTTAATTACCTGTAAAGTAATAGAATAATGGTAGCGTTATTATGGGAAGCGAGCGTAGCGTATTGTTGACCTTTTTTCTTCCTCAATTAGCTGGACGAATCGAAAATTCAACGATCCATTTTAGTTGCGAATTATCTCCTGCTATATATGCAGAAATTGCTTCTGCAACATCGGATGCTCTGTTAAGAGGTACAACATAATCGAACACCTTTGCCATAACCTTTAAGGTTTCCGCTGTCCAAGGGCCGTCAACCACTATAACCGCAAGCATATCCTGATTTTTACCTTTCCAATTAATGGCTGAAAACATTTTATCTTTGGCGTAGAGCGATGCGTGCCTTGAAGATGATTTTCTCACCTCTATAAAAGCTTTCGGCGTTATCTCGTCTGGGATCGCGAAATCGGCTCGGAAGTTATAAATAACACCTTCCAAATAGCTGTATTCAGACTCTAGCTTATACGGCACATTAGCATCATCAAGAGCATTGGCAACGATGCTTTCAAGAAGAATTCTGCCTACCAAGTCGCGAACAATGCCTTCCAGAGTTGGTTCAATACTCTGCAAAATCTGTCCGCGACTCATATTTTGCCCTGGCTTGAGTTGATTCAACAAAGCGGACATTTTTCTAGATGCTGATTCTGAAATTGCATTGTCTGAAACATTGCCAATCCGTTTCTTTAGTTCTGCCTTACTAGAAATATTGGCAAGACGCTGAAGAATCGGCAGCATATAGGGATGAGATTGAATATAACCAAAGTCAAATTCTAAAAACCCTTTGGTTGCTTGTTCGAGTTCGTTTAACAGATTTACAACTCGGTTTCGTAGCTGGATGTATACACCTTTAGTAATCGCAGATTCTACATCAAAAGGTACAGCCTGTCGGCGTCGCCATTCCTGTGCAACTTGTTCTGCACTACTAGAATGCGGATCGATCGCGCTGTCGATACCGCTAAGAACAACCAGTTTCTGGGCAAATTCCTGAACGTGTTCTGGCAGTATATTTGCTAAACCGCTAGTTTTGCGAGTTAAATCCAAGTAAACTTGCACGTAATCTTTCATGGCTTCTTTGGCGATACCATAAAGTGTGCCTGTGTTTGCTTCTTCTAACCTGTTTTCTTTTACTTCCGCACCTAAATCAAATTCTTCTGGCATAAATGTGAAACTCCCCAAGACCTTTTTCTGTGCCCTGTCGTTTTTCGAGAAGCCAGCGGCTACCTCTAGCTCGCAGGGTTTCGATTTTCAAAACCTGAAATCCATTTTCCTGCATAAGTTGTGCCAATAGTTTATCAGTTTGGATATGAACTCCATAAAGAGCCGCATCTGCTACAACAAGATGGACGGGGCTTTGAGGTCGAAGTACCCTTTTCAATTCACGGATAACTGACTGCATTTGTGCAAAATAAGGATATAATAACAAGTAATAATCTTTTTTCCCCTTTCTTAGCTGCTTTTGTTGCTTTAGTGCCTCAACAAGTGGTTGGATTTCAGAGCGAAAGCATTTAGATAAAGATTCCGAGAATAAATGTTGATTGCGTTTTAAGTCAGTGGGAGCAGTAGTTGTATTAACAATAAGTCGGCGTCGCACTCGTTCTGTAATTTCTTTCCATGAGCTAGCGTAACGCCAGAAATAAAGCTGCATTCGTGTCATTTCTGCAAAATCGAAATTGTTTAAATAAGGTGGAGATGTAATGCAGATAGAAACGCTTTCATTTGCCAATGGCAGCATTTTTTCGGAACTCATTAAATGTAATTTTGCGCTTGACTTAAAACTATTTCCTATAACATCTATATCATCTTGGATTTGAGCGCAAACTTTCCTGACAGCATCGTGATATGGTAGAGATGATTTTTGTGTAGTAGGAGCTTTATATATCCCATCGGTTTGGGAATGTGCTGTTAGTTCAAGCACGCGAGACAAAATTAAACGATATAGCGATCGCCGATCTGGTGAAAGCCGATCTTCGGCAATTATCGCTGATGCTAAAATAGGAAGTTCTGACTCTGGGATAAGTTTTTCTAGGAAAGTTAAAGCAGAGGTTTCCCAAATATTTGTCAGGTTTCGCTCGTATGGGTCAAGAGATTGGCAGAAAGTCTCGATATCTTTAACTTGCTGTGGGTGTTTTGGTGGGAATATTTTAGCTAATGAAATATCATAAAAGAAAGGGTGAGCTTCAAATCCAACCGAACAGACACCCTCCAAATTTGCTTGCACAAGCGTTGTTGATAAACCTGCGAAAGGATCTATTATAATTTCGTCTGCTTTTAATTCCGCATTTTGAATGCACTTGCTGACAAACTCTGGAGAGAATCCCGCGATGAAGTTATACCATTTATGGATATGATGGCGATTAGTCGTGAGGTTGGTTGGGAGCTTTTCTTTGGGTAGTGGATCTTCAAATAAGCTGAGTTGTTTCATTGGTTATTTTAGGTAAGTGACATTTTGTATATTTTTACGATATTTATATACAGATTAATTGCCGTAACCATAAATTTTACCATCTGGCATTCTCGTACCCATCCAATTTACATCGCTAAATTCAGCACCCGCAATATCCGCACCTGTCAAATCAGCACCTCTTAGATCGACACCACTCAAGTTAGCGCCTACCAACTTTGCGCCAACTAAGTTTGCATTCCGCAAATCGGCATCGCTTAAGTCGGCGCGGCTTAAATCAGAATAACTCAAATTGGCATTTCGCAAAATCGCACCCATCATTTTTGCTTTTCGCAAACTGGCATTACTTAAATCGGCGTTACTCAAATCGGCAATTACTAATTTTATACCATCTAATTGGGTGTTTCGCAAATCGGCATTGTTTAACTGCGTACCGATACAATTGGCATCTTGTAAGTTAGCATATGCTAAGTGAATTCCTCGCCAATCTGCATTTTGAAAATTTCTCGTGCCTGCGGCATATAGATTGAGCAATTCTCCCGCATTGGTGACGCTAATTGCTCGCTTTTGTGGTCGATTGAAGGTAAAATTGAAAGTGTCGCCACTTGCGATCGCACTTCGTATTTCTTCATACATGGGATAGTTGCCAATCCCGCTCAATTTCAACCAACCGCGTGTCCTCGTTAAGGCAATAAATAACTGATTGCGTAGCTTGACATTGCGCTCATTTTCGGCAATGTTATCTAAACCAACTAGATACACCATGTCGGCTTCGTTGCCTTTGGCGCGGTGGATGCGGGAGACGGTAACGCCACCTTCGCACCAGAATTTGTTGGGGTTGGAATATTCTAGATAGGGTGTCAAGATATTGCAGTTGCTTGTGCCGGGAATGAAGATATCAATACCTTGCGACATCAAAAACTCTGCGACTTCAATTTCGAGTTCGATCGCTTCTCCAAAACAACCTAAAACTATTACCAATATCTCCCGGCTTGGTTTCAAACGATCGCATTTGAGGTTATATATAATGTTGTGCGCTAAAGCGGTTAATTCCGATTGACGATCGTCATAAATATCAAACTCCAATACTGGTTTTTCCCAAAGTTGTGGTATGATATTACCAGAGCGATCGCTCGCACATTTCAGCGTAATTTGCCGACCGGGAGAAAAACGACCCTTTACTTCATAACCGAGCGCTTTCCAATCTTCACTCCGAGTAATTCCCGATAGCATTCCCCCAGGTCGCAGCAATCCCATCCCAATTGCGTGTGCGACTGTTAAAATTGGGGTAGGAGTGCGATAACAACGTTGCAAAATCTCAGTTTTTTTGATACCATCGGCATATTCACCAGTTACCATAAGCGCCAATTCATCGCCGAATAATTCCCCCGCTGTTGGCATATGTAAACTTTCCAAACTTTGCGCTTCGTCATAAGCCCAAATTAACCGACGCTGTTCGGGATGTTCGAGTTCGACGGGTCGCAAAGATTGATATGTCAGCCAGTAAAAAGGTTGCTTTCCCTCAAATTTCAACTCCTCATCCACAATTAAATCTTGACCTTCATCGATGAGAATAGCATCAAATATTTGGGGAATTTCTACTGTTTGCAATAGCAGAGTGCAAGCTTCGGCTAAAGATGCGTTGGGTTGTTTGCTGTCGGTATCGTAAACTGTGAGAGGGAGAACACCTGCTGCTGAGCAAATTACGCTGTAAAGTCCGGGTTGATTTTTTCCTCCCCAAGCGTGAAGAACTCGCAATTTTTGGTTAGTGCGATCGAATTTTATTTCACCGCTACTAAACCGACGCAACCACTTATCTAATTGTTGGGTGATGGGGTCGTACAAACTGCGACTGAAAAAGACTAAAGCAATATCCCATTCAGGATGTTTGAGGTGCATATTCGCAGCTTTTTGACACAGCAAGACTGTTTTACCAGAACCTGCAATACCGCGAATTCTTTGTGCGCCGGGAGGAATTTGTTTACCGATGCGTTCTTGTTGGATATCAAATTCCGATAACTGTTGTCGCGCTTTCGCCAAAATGCTGGTGCGACTTTCTGGAATTGGAGAGACAACTTCAGGAAATTGTAATTGGGGAATAATTCTGCTGGAAGATTGGCGAAAAACTGGTGTTCCACTTAATACAGATAGCAATAATTTCCATTGTTCCTCGTTGAGATTTTCGCCTTTGATGATGGGAGTGGTTTGTGGAATGATTATAGCTAAACCCCTTTCCCTCGCCGGGAAGGGGGGAATCATACTCCCCGCGCTTTCGACTAGATGGCTTGGGGGAGAGGACAATTTAAATAAATCTTCTTTAAAAATGATGGGAGGACAAGAAGGAAGTAGATGAAAACCTTTTTCCCGCCATTGTTTTTCGGTAATTAAGGGTAAAGCGATGATAACTCTACCATTTACTTTACGACGAAGAAGAGGTTCGCGATCGCAATATCCCAACAAAGCGAACAACTGATTTTCTGCTTGTGCATAAGGACTCGCGTCAGAGGTGTAAAAATTGCAAAATTCCCAGCGATGTCCGTTAATAGCAACAATTTGGTCAATTCTGACCGATTTTACCTCAATCACAATTAGACCGAGTTCAAAATCAGCAATCAAAATATCAGGTTCTTTGCGAGTCTTACCAACCTGAGAAAAAATCGGATATCGCCAGTAAGCAATACATTCTCTATCTGCAAAAGCAATTTTAACGGCTGACCAAACTCTACTTTCACCCCTCTGTCCGCTTTTTCCGGTTGATTCGGTAGTAATGAACTTGCGGTTTTCTTCTGGGCGATAAATCGCCATTTTGATTCAAAAATTATAAGATTTTAACTTGGCTTTAAAACCAGACTTTTGCTTAGCAAGTCTGGTAATTCAAATCTTTACCAAAATTACAGATTTTTTCTTTTGGCCTTTTGTCTTTTCCTCACTATCCAAACCACAAAAGCCACAACAAGACCAACAAATACTATTTTGGAAACCGGGCCTAGATATTCATCGACAAGCTCGTATTTTTCTCCCAAAATATACCCGGTATAAGTTAACAAACCCACCCACAAGGTTGTGCCAACAGTCGAGTAAATTAAAAACGGTACTAAGTGCATCCCACTCATACCTGCCGGCAGGGATATTAAGGTACGAACCCCCGGTACTAAGCGACAAAAAAACACGGCTTTCTCCCCGTGTCTGTCAAACCAATTATCTGCTTTTTCAATATCTCTACTAGATATAGAAATCCACCTGCCGTACTTGTCAGCTAAGCGTTTCAAGTTTTCTTCGCCGACGAGTTTGCCGACATAGTACCAAGGTAGCGCCCCCAGCATTGTACCGATTACTCCCGCCAAAATTGCAGGGAAGAATGCCATCTGTTTCTGAGCTATTGTGAATCCTGCTAACGGCATGATTAGTTCGGAGGGAATAGGGGGAAATAAGTTTTCTAAAAACATCAGTAGCCCGATTCCCACGTAGCCCAGGGAAGTCATGGTGTTAGTTATCCATTCCTGCATAAGTTTGGGGATTGTTAATTGATAGTTGGGGATGTAGTGCGAGGCAGAGCCTCTTTTTTTGGTTCCCAGATTCAAGCTGGGAACAAGTAAAATGGTGAGAAACCCGGTTTCTCTGAGAAACCGGGTTTCTATACATCTTACTACTTGTTTATGTTCCGGATGTCCAGGAGTTCATGTACTCGATTTGATCTGGGGTGAGGTTATCAATATAAATCCCCATTGCCTGCAACTTCAAGCGTGCAATTTGTTTGTCAACTTCGACTGGTATGGAATGGATACCCGGTTCGAGTTTGCCTTTGTTCTTCACCAGATATTCGCAACCTAAAGCTTGGTTAGCAAAGCTCATATCCATAACGGCGCTGGGGTGTCCTTCTGCGGCTGCTAAGTTGACCAAACGACCTTCGCCCAACACGATAACAGATTTACCGTTTTGCAGGCGGTATTCTTCAGTGAAGTTCCGCACTGTTCTGACTTCTTTGGCTTTGGCACCAAGCGCTTTGAGGTCGATTTCGATATCGAAGTGACCGGAGTTGCAAACAATTGCGCCGTCTTTCATCACGTCAAAATGTTCGCTGCGAATGACGTGCTTGTTGCCGGTGACGGTGATAAATAAATCGCCTTGGGGTGCGGCTTCTGACATTGGCATGACGCGGAAGCCGTCCATAACTGCTTCGATCGCCTTAGTCGGATCGATTTCTGTCACAATTACGTTAGCGCCCAGACCTCGTGCGCGGAGGGCGGTGCCTTTACCGCACCAGCCGTATCCGGCGACGACAACATTTTTACCGGCTAGCAGGATATTGGTGGCGCGGATAATACCATCGAGGGTAGATTGACCGGTGCCGTAACGATTATCGAAGAAGTGTTTGGTGTCGGCGTCGTTGACGTTGATGGCGGGGAAGGTGAGTACGCCATCTTTGAACATGGCGCGGAGACGAACGATACCAGTAGTAGTTTCTTCGGTAGTACCGATGATTTCGGAAAGTTGATCTTGGCGTTCTTTTACCAGAGTAGCTACCACATCGCAACCGTCATCGATGATGATGTTGGGACGGTGATCCAGGGCAACTTGGACGTGGCGGACATAGGTTTCTGCGTCTTCGCCTTTGATCGCGAATACGGGGATGCCATATTCGGCGACGAGACAAGCGGCTACGTCATCTTGGGTACTGAGGGGATTGCTGGCGATCAGTACGGCGTCTGCACCAGCTGCTTTGAGTGCAATGGCGAGATTTGCAGTCTCGGTGGTAACGTGGCAGCAGGCGACTAAGCGAATGCCAGCGAGGGGCTTTTCAGCGGCGAAGCGATCGCGAATTTGGCGCAACACGGGCATTTCCCGTCCCGCCCATTCTATGCGTTGTTTTCCGAGGGGGGCAAGGGAAAGGTCTTTGACTTCGTGCTTTGGCTGGGTGTATGTTGCAGTCATGAAATTGGTTGCTTGGGAAAGATTCAACTTGCAGATCTAATCTAGATTACTCTATCCCTGCCTGGGTAGGTTGCAATACCGATCGGCTGGGACACCAAAAGTGCGATCGCCACAGGGAAAAACTCACAAAATTGCCTTGACAAAGCAGTTACGCTCGATCGAGCGATGGCGGATATCAAAGATAATTTCTGCAACTTCCCTACTTTCCCTACCTTTCTTACCTCAAACTGCGATCGAGCCAAAGCGATCGCAGGCGGTTGCTTTTACAGTACAAGTGTACTATAATATAAGGGTACGGTCATCGAGCCCAGTTTCCTTGGAAATGGCTCACTAGCGACCTTTTAGAGGATGGATTTAGGTTTTTGCCCCATGAATAAGCACTACATTCTCAGCCTCAATCCGAACGCCAAGCAAGACTGGGATCGTTGCACGTTGCGAGAGCCTCTCACCGCTAAGCGTCCCGATCTCGCTAAGCTGATTGCCGAAGCTATTGGCGAAAAAGGCGGTTCTTACCTGGTTTCTGTGCGTATTGAAGTAGAAGTTTTGGAAAAAGCGGCTTTACCGCAAGTTGAGCAACTGCCTCTCAATATTCCGGAGATTTCCGCCCATTCCCAACGGCATGAACTCGTCGCTTAAATAATTTCAGATTTCAAATTTAAGATTTCAAATCGATAATTTTGCAAATTTTTGTAAATTTGAAATCTGCAATCTGATATTTGAAATTCTTCCCATAGCCTTTTTTTGTGAGGAAATGTGTTGTCGATCGAACTCAGTGATTATCCCCTTGCTATTTGCCAAGCCGCCCAAACAATCGCTGAAATAGATTATGAATTGTCTGCTATGCGGCAGCTAATTAATGCTTTTGAAGGCAGAGCGGATATGCTAGTGGCGGCTAATTTAAAACTAAAAAATGAATCTCAACGCAGGGCGCATCGCTTTCAATTATTGCAATTCAATCAGGAATATCAAAAGGCGCTGGATCTGGTGATGCAATTAAATACGGAAAAGACGAATGCGATCGCACACTTAGAATATCTCCGCAATCAATTTGCTGTAGCCAAATTGGAAGCAAGACTGGCGCTCGCACAACAACTTGCTGGTTTAGAAACGCGAGAATTAATTGGTTTTTAGTTTGGGCAAGTTTTCTCCTTTGGGTTAACTGGCGGTAGGGCTTTTCGTCCTACTGCTTTTTTGTGATTATGGCTGCAACGCATTATCCGAGAAAGAATCAAAATTGAAGAAGCTGCTTTTTTAGAGAGCAAACGCGATTTAGCGACAAAGAATCGTGCTAAAACCTGATAGCCTATTTCAATGCACAGTTTATCCCGGATATTGCCTTGAAAACTCGTTCTAGTTACTACCAACTCCTCCCCTACATCCGCCAAGAGTGGAAAACGATCGCTCTCGCGTTAAGCTGTACGCTAGCATTTACTGTATTCTGGCCGATCCTGGCGTGGTTGGCGGGTCGCATCGCCGGATACATCGGTGAGGGAAATGTGGGTGCGATCGCACAACTCGCCGGATTCAGTGCCATAATCTTCTTTATCCGGGGAATTGTGCAATACTCTCAAGATTCTCTGATGGCGAAAGCTGCTTTGAAAATTGCCCTCGACCTCCGCAAGCAAGTTTACGCACATTTGCAGCGTCTCAATCTCAGTTATTTTGAAACTGCTAAAACCGGGGATTTATCCTATCGTCTCACGGAAGATATCGATAGAATTGGCGAAGTTGTCAACAAAGTTTTTCACCAATTTGTGCCCTGCGTATTGCAATTAATAGTTGTGTTGGGATACATGGTTTATCTCAACTGGCAACTAACGCTGGCAACTTTTATTTTAGCACCGCTGATGGCATTATTGATTGGCTGGTTTGGCGAAAAACTTCTCACCGTTTCTCGCCGCAGTCAAAATCGCATTTCCAATTTATCCGCTTTGCTGACAGAAGTTTTCAGCGGGATTCGCCTCGTGCAAGCTTTCGCGGCTGAGGAATATGAAGTGAAACGATTTGCACAAGAAGCCGAACATAACCGACAGGCGAAATATTTGGCAGAACGGCTGAAAGCAATTCAGTTTGTGGTAGTCGGTTTTTTGGAAGCAATGTGCGTTATCTTGCTATTTTTCCTGGGAGGATGGCAAATTTCTCAAGGGAATTTGACTGGCGCGGAATTTGTTAGTTATGTAGCAGCAGTGGCATTATTAATCGATCCGATTTCGCTGTTAACGAGCAATTATAATGAGTTTAAACAAGGTCAGGCGTCTAGCGATCGCATTTTTGAATTATTGATAATTCAACCTTCAGTTGTGGAAAAGTCGGATGCTGTCGAACTTCCTCCCGTGACTGGAAAAGTAGAATATCGCCAGATCGACTTTGCTTACTCACCGGATAAACCTGTTCTGCAAAATATGAATTTGTTGGTAACTCCGGGAGAAACGATCGCATTAGTTGGCGCTTCGGGTGCGGGTAAAACTACTCTCCTCAACTTGTTACCGCGCTTTTACGACCCCCAAGTCGGCGAAATTTTCATCGACGGTATCGATATCCAGAATGTGACGCTAAAAAGTTTGCGCCGACAAATCGGTATAGTTCCCCAAGAAACGATTCTGTTTTCCGGTACGATCGCACAAAATATCGCGTTCGGTCAAACCGATTTCGACCTCAAAGATGTGCAAGCTGCGGCGGAAATCGCCAACGCACACCAATTTGTTACCCAGTTAACGCAAGGATATCAAACTTGGGTAGGAGAAAGGGGTGTAAACTTATCGGGAGGACAGCGCCAACGGATCGCGATCGCACGCGCTGTGTTGCACAATCCCAGAATCCTCATCCTCGACGAAGCGACTTCCGCGTTGGATTCGGAATCGGAAGCTTTAGTACAGGAAGCCCTGGAACGAATAATGAAAGACCGAACTGTTTTTATTATCGCCCATAGATTGGCTACTGTGCGAAGAGCCGATCGAATTTTAGTATTGGAGCAGGGGCAAATAGTGGAATCGGGAACTCACGAGGAATTGTTGGCAGCGGGGTTGCGCTATGCGCGTTTTTATGCTCAGCAATTTAGTTAAAAGGGGTTAGGGATTAGGGGTTAGGGCGTCGGGGTTAGGGAAAAGGGAAGAGGGAAGAGGGAAGAGGGGAGAGGGAAAGGCAGAGGGAAGAGGGAAGAAATTCCTATTTTTGACTTTTGACTTTTGACTTTTGACTTTTAGATCGCCTGTGCCTAACCCGCCCTACGATTAGATAAGTTGCATTTCAAGGCAAATCATCAAAAAATTTTTCCGAAATTCAAGAGCCGTCCTTTTAATGCCCAGCCAATCCAAAATCCAAAATCCTTGCATCGGATGACCGATCGCTTGACTACAATTGCTTTAAATAGCTGAGCAAGTCTGCCATTTCTTGCGGGCTGGGTTGGAATTGTGGCATGGGTGGTGTGTCGCCGCTTGTGACTTGGTGAATCAGACCAACTGGAGATTTGTGCTTGGAGACACCTTGCAAGCTTGGGCCAACTCTACCATCTGCCTGCAACCCGTGACATCCAGCACAGTTCATTTGGAAGATAGCATGACCGCGAATTCCATCGCCTTTCAGAGATAAAACATTCTTGACATAAGGATCGGATATCTGCCACTGATGATAGGCGACCATAAACACGAGGACTGCCAGCACCACTGCTAGAGCCATCAAGGTAAGCTGCCCGATCGCCGCTTCTAGTTTAGTTACCTGCTTTTCCACATGGTTGCCCAGCACGATGAGAAAGTACAAAGAAATTTTTATTCATATACATAGCTTAAAATTTCTAGACAATCCAGGCAAGCCGAGAGAAGGGAGAATATCTTGCCCCACAGAGTTCAACCGCCTTAACTGGCAAGACCTAAGCAAGTTTTAACATCTTACTGGATTGCTTCTTGTCGCGGTTATCCCTAGTAGTAGTATGAATAAGAGGTAATAAACTTTAACATTCAAGGAGATCTGACGTGGTAGAACCCCTACTTTCCGGAATTGTGCTCGGCTTGGTACTCGTGACCCTGGCTGGGCTGTTTGTCGCCGCATATATGCAGTATAAGCGCGGTAACCAGCTGGGTCTGTAGAAAAGTCAAAAGTCAAAAGTCAAAAGAGGCTGGAGACTAGGGTATCAGGAAGAAAACTGATTCTTCATTGCACAAAACTAATCCCTAGCAGTCCGCCAAATTGACGCAAGATGGGTGGAACTCCGCCATAAACCCGGTTTTTCTTAAAAACCGGGTTTTTTCCTACTTCTCTCTTTTGTGCATCAGGCTAAAGTTAGAATTTTTGATGCAGTTTTGATTGAGTGCGATCGCTATTTAAATCCTTCCAGCGAAAGAGCCTGTTTGCCAAATAAAAATATCATACTAGGCTACAGAAGAGCTTGAAAAATAACCAGCTTTTTGGTAAATAGTCACTCAATTTTGTCAAGGAGTTTAATATGAGCGTTGAAGATCGTTTAAATGCAGTTGCCAAAAATATTGAAGGCAAAGTTCAAGAAGCCATGAGCGAAGTTACTGGCAACCCCAAAGACAAAGTAGAAGGTCAGATGAAGCAGGAGCAAGCAGCTGCTATGCACGCGAAGGAAGACCTCAAAGACAGAGCTAAAGGAATGATAGACAGAGCTTAAGTTTAGTAGGGTGGGCATTGCCCACCTACTTTTATTGCTCTTAAATGTGGTGGGCAATACCCACCCTACTTTTTAAGAACGGATGGATTTTTCAGCAGCTGATGAAGGGATATTGCCATTTCTGGTAGATACTGGATTTTTGCTTCCCAAACTGCGGAAGTAAATACCGCCAATCGTAATTAAAAACAGCAAATAACCCACTGCTTGCACGATGTACAGCTTGTCAGGATAGCCGAACAAGGTGTGCAGGATAATGCCGGGGAATTTGTCTTGTGGCAGAACTTGGGTAGCATTCCAAACCATTGGCCCCAGAATGCAGGAGGGGTTTTTGGCAAACCTTTCGTAGTAAAAACATAGAGATTCTGACTCGCGATTCATCTGTGACAGACTTCTCACGGCTTCGTCAAAATCTCCCATTGATGAAACTACTAAACCTGCCACAATTAGGAGTAATAAAACTCCCATAATCTGGAAGAAGCGGCGGATGTCGATCTTGATGCCCCATTTAAAAAGAAGCACGCCAATACCAGCAGCTACTGCTATGCCGCTAAGTGCGCCAATAGCTGGGATCGAACCTTGTTGAAATTTGGCAACTATAAACAGAACTGTTTCAAAGCCTTCTCGCAACACGGCGATTAAAATTAAGCTAAAAACGCCCCAACCGGCTGCGGCGTCGTCTTTGAGGGCACTAGCGACAGCTCCCTCGACTTGCGCTTTGAGGGTACGCGCTTGCTGGGTCATCCAAATCAGCATCCAGCTGAGCATGACGATCGCCGCGACACCAAAAACAGCCTCTAGCAGTGGCTCTATGACAGGAGTATACTGCTGATTTGATGTGCCCAGGAATTGAATTATCCAGCCAAATAGTATGCCTACTAGCGCACTGGCTAGAAGTCCGACCACGACACCGGCATAAACCCACGGGTTGAGTTTGGTTCGTTTTGCTTTTTTGAGTAAAGCTAGGACAATTCCGACTACTAAAGCGGCTTCAACCCCTTCTCGCAGGGTAATGATAAATGTGGGTAAAGCTGAACTAAAATCCATAGTAAGTCAAAAGTCAAAAGTCACTCAGTCAAAAGTTAAAAGTTAAAAGTTAAAAGCCAAAAGTCAAAAACTAACTAATTACCGCTAACTAATGACTAATGACTAATGTCTATTAACTAAAATCTCGTAACATCTTTTTTATTTCTATGTTGTGCATTTCTTCTGTACCAATCATCGTGCGGGCAAATTCCTCCAGGTAAATGCTGGCATTCTCAACTGTATCTAGAAGAGCTTTATAAAGGTCTAAAGCTTTCTTTTCGTGAGCTAAGCTTTCCTCCAATATATCTCGCACGGAATGTTTGTATGTTTCTTCAATAGGAGCGATTCGCAGGGTAGGGTGCCCCTCTAAACCTGTGAGAATTTCTCCTACTTGTTGGGCATGAGTTAAGGATTCGGTCGCCTGCAACTTGAAAAAATTTACAATCGGAATTCGGTTGGGGCCTGTTACCATCAGGGAGTAGTGAGTATAACGCACTACTCCTGCCAGTTCAAATTCCATGATTTTATTGAGGATGTCGGTCGCCTTTTTGTTGTCGAGTTCTCTCATTCTGTTGGGTCTTAGTGATTGGAATTGGGAATTGGGGATGGAGTAATGGGAATTATTTTCGCTCCCATTACCCATTACCTATGACGCACTTGTTGTGACTTTTTGAGTGTTCTGCTCAATTGTCTTAATCAGCTGGGACACTTGCGCTGGTGTTAGCACGGGTGCGGCTGGCGCGGTAGCGGAGGGCCAAGCTTTGATGAGTTCGGCCATACTGGTTTCGATCGCCTGATGTTCTTGGGGATGTTCTTTAGCCATTTTATCGGCGATCGACTGATAAAGAGTGTTGGCGTAGATTACAAAACCGCGAGAGTCTTGATACTCAATTGCCGCAGACACTTTGCCATTTGCGATCGCTGCCCCGTACTCTGAGTTAGCTGCATCCAGCAATCCGTTAATTACCTTTAGCACAAAATCTGGCGATTTTCTTTGTGTTTCGGGTATTCCTGCGATCGCCGCATCCACCGCCTGCATAGAAGTACCAAACTCTGTGGCTATTTTGGCGTCTTTTGGCTTGGATTTGACTAAATCCTGCAAACTTATGAGGGTTGTTTTGAATTCTTTAACTTTGCGCTCGTTCAGTTGCTCTTCCACATCAACGTAAATTTCTTCTACCGGGTGACCGATGTGAGGTTCGGCTTGTTTTGGTTGTTGCACATCCAGCAGTTCTTTGGCAACTAAAAGATGTCCTTTCATTAAGCCTAGTTTGGTCATATAGTCAACATCTTTGGCTTCACCGGTGAGGACGACATCTTCGATCGTCACCATATCTTTAACTTGGTCAAACTGTTCCTGGGTAATTACTTTTTTGGATACCAGTTCTTCAGCGCTGCCGTAGGGACGACTGGCTTGAATTTTGTTGGATAATGCTGGAACGCCCAATTTAGCTTCTAATTTATCTAATTCTGACAAAATTGCCGAATTGATGTTGATTTTCGGCTTGCTGCCGCTCATGTTGTGGCTGGTAACCTCTGTCGCTGCCGGAGTGGCGGTGGCAGCAGCGGGACTGGCGGTGGGGGCGGGTGTTGAGGTACTCTCTGTGTTTTGAGTACCGCCACAGGACGCGAGGGCAACTAGGCAGGCGATCGAAATTGCAAGTGACAGAGAACGAAAAGGAAACATCATCTTAATTCCCAAAATTTTAAGCGGGTATTACTGGCAGGCACCCTTGAATTTGGTTCGATGACCTGCCCTCTAAACCGAGTTTTGCAACGGTATTCTGTTGAAGCTATCAAATTAACTATCTTGCAGCTAGTGAGAATTTTTGTCAAGTAAATTGCAAATTATTCACCAACTAGGGGAAGTCAAAAGTCAAAAAGGGGTTAGGTTAGGGGTTAGGGGTTAGGGATTAGGGATTAGGGAAAGTCAATCATTCAAAAATTCCTCCTCCTCCCTCTTCCCCGACGCCCTAACCCCTAACCCCTAACCCCTAACCCCTAACCCCTAACCCCTAGCCCATCGCTTCAAACTGACCCATACAACCGGCTTGGGCGATCTGATCCTGGTGGGGATGAAACATATATTTCCCCGGATACCGGTAGGTGAATTCTAGAATGTGACGCTCAGCTATACCCATCGTAATCACGTCGGTTGTTTCGCTGGGAGTTAGAGACATCCCGCTGCGGTAGACATCAAAGAAGTTCGCGTGCAGGTGAAAGGTGACAGCAGCTTCAAACTCAATCATGTTGAGGACGTACAATCGCACCAACTGGTTTGTGTAAATGGGAATGGTATGGTGCATATAATAGTGCGGCAAGCCATTAAAAGCATAAAGTTCGTTGCGGTTGTCGTCATTTATGTCGTAACCTGCCATTATTAGCACCATTTCATCAGCGGGCGGACGCGGACGCGGCGGATCGACGATAAACATACCGTAGAGTCCTTTGCCGATGTGACGAGTCACCGGTTCGACGTGGCAGTGGTAAAGGTGGACGCCGTAGGGTTGGGCGTCGAATTCGTAAATTGTGGCTTTACCGTTGGCGATCGGTTTGACTCCATCCATCTCGGAAGGGTGGGTGCCGTGAAAGTGCAGGGAGTGGGAATGTCCGCCTTTGTTATAGAAGAGGACTCGCACGCGATCGCCTTCCCTGGCTCGCAGTGTTGGCCCAGGCACGCGATTGTTCACATTCCAGGTATTAAAAGTGACAGCGCTATTCAATTGCAGCGTGGAATTACTGGCAGTGAGGCGAAATTCTCTGATCGTGCGTCCGTTCTCTCGCTTGACGGTGCCGTAGTCGAAATCCCGCAGCAGTAACATCGGGTTGATGCCGTTGCCAAAGTTAGGCGTATCGTTCGGGATTGGCGGTATCTTTACCTGTGATGTTCGTTTTGGCATCAGGGTAGAAAGTGCGATCGCCGCACCTGTTACACCGATACCGCCTGCCAATCCCAGTTGCAAAATTTGTCGTCGGCTCCAAGGCTTTCCTTTCTCTGGTATGAGGTGATGACCCATCTTATTGTCAAGAGTTCTCAGTTCATTATTGCAAATAATTCTAAAAAACTTCTTGACAAAATCTCTAATTTAGTGACTCTTCTTCCGACTGTGCCCAGGACTAAGTTCGAGTATACCTCGACGGGTAAACACAACCGTGAAATTTTGTTGCGGCTGGTTGAATATTTAAATTATTGAGATAAATAATCCAATCGTTTGGGGTTAGGGGTTAGGGATTAGGGGCTAGGAAAAAGGAAAATTTTTGACTTTTGACTTTTGACTTTTGACTTCAGGGATTATGGTGTTGCGGAAGAGAAAAAACGGGAGAGTCTTGCAGGAGACAGTAAGGGCGACTGTAGCTGAGGGGTAACTCTAAAGCGTGCTGAAGTAAAAAATCGCGATCGCTCATCACTGGCTCGGTTTTACCATCGTACACCACCTGACCCTGACTCAAAACAATGGTGCGATCGCACAGTTCCAGCGCCATATCCAAATCGTGCGTTGCAATCAACTGCGTCAAAGGCAAACCTTGCAGCAAATCGATCAAATGACGGCGAGAACGGGGATCTAGCTGTGCAGAAGGTTCGTCGAGTACCAACACCTGCGGCTGCATAGCTAAAACACCTGCGATCGCAATTCGTTTCTTTTCCCCTCCAGATAAATTGTCCGTATTTCGCTTTCCGTAACGTTGCGGATCGATCTCAACGGCTGCTAATGCCTGAATAACTCGCTTTTTCAATTCCTCATCTCGCAAACCCTGATTCATTGGGCCAAAAGCAACATCTTCCCACACTGTCGGCATAAATAGCTGATTATCTGGATTCTGAAATACCAGCCCCACAAAATTACGAATTTGGCGCAAATTCTCCGAATTGACAACCCATTCGCCCACCTTCACTTCTCCTTCTTGGGGCAGAATAATCCCGTTCAAATGTAACTGCAATGTAGATTTTCCCGAACCATTAGCCCCAATTAACGCCACTCTTTCATTGGCGCGAATAAACAAATTGATATTCCTGAGAGCATGAGTTCCATCAGGGTAAGTATAACTAAGATTTTCAATTGAGATCGGATTGTGGTGCATCGAAACGAATTTAGATTTTGGATTTTGGATTTTGGATTTTAGATTTTATAGCAACCGCCCTCGTCGGTTAGGACAGATCCAATTCTTACCTCTCACCTTCCATCCCTTACTGCGTAACCCTTTTCCCTACTTCCTGTTCCCTAACCCCTAGCCCCTAGCCCCTAGTCCCTAGCTATACATTGCTACTGCCAACGCAAATAAATCGCTTGTCCCAGCAGTGCCCAAATAAATGTTAAAGTTATAGCTACAATATCGTGTCGTCCACCAGGCGGAACATTTTCGACAGGGGGTACTCCCTGATAACCCCGCGCCAGCATAGCCTGATAAACTCGCTCTCCGCGATCGTAAGTGCGAATAAATAGCGACCCCATCATGTTGCCAATTACTAAACGTTGCCAGCGGTTTTTGCCCATCAAATTGCGAGACGCTGCTGCCCGACGCATGGCATTAAATTCGCCAATTAAAACGCTTATGTAGCGATACATTGATGCCAAAATTGCCACTAGGAGCGGTGGTACTCGCAATGCTACTAAGGCATTCAACAACGCGGGAATGGAAGTAGTTAGAGTTAGCAAATTGAGCATTACCAGGGATAGCAATGCCTTACTCGTTACGCTACCCAAAACAATCAATCCCGCTGTGGTAATTTTTAGTGGCCCCCAAGACCAAATAGTTTGACCGCCGTCGCGAAACAAAGTACCCAGCAGCACGACACCGATAAAAGCAAATTCAATTGCGATTCGCTTCAGCAGCACAGGTAAAGTTACGCGACTGAGTAAAATAAAGCTCAACACAGCTACTCCATAAATTGCCCAAGTCCACCAACGTCCGTTTGGTGTTAAGGCAATGGCAAATACAATTAGCAGGGTACAAAGTATGCGAGTACGCGGTGCTAATGAATGCCACCAAGTATCGTGTTTGCTATCGATATCTAGTTGAAAGACATTGACGTGCAGCAGCATCTAAGAATTTTGAATTTTGGATGAGAGGATTTGGGATTTTTTAATCCAAGGATCGATCGACTTTATCTGGGTGGGGAGTTGTATCGTTTGGCAAAGATGCAGCGGAATTGCGAACTACCAATTTGCCAATACCCCAAGCTAAACCAAATGTAGTTAATGTTCCTACCAAACCTGCCAGGGGAGTGGCAACTTGTTCGGGTACACCTCGGAGAGCGTATTCTTCAAAAATAGCGTAAAAGGGTAATTTTTTGGCTGGTGCCTCTTCAATTGCTTTATCCTCAAATTTGAGCTCCTGAGAAACTCGGTCTAATCCATCTGGATCTGAGCTGGCGAATGGAGAGACGAAAATTGCAATCAGCAGCGCTACTCCCAAACCAGCGATGACAAAAGCGCGGTTGCGATCGCGATCGATGTTACTACTCATAAACTTTCATCCTACATCAATAAGCATCATGAAAACTCTTCCCCTTTTCCCTCTCCCCTCTTTCCCTTTTCCCTCTACCCCCTAGCCCCTAGCCCCTAGCCCCGACGCCCTCTCTTCGACCTAATCGAGGTGGGTCAAAGAACAAATCGGGCCGACTCTTCCAAACAAAACTAACTGCGATCGCAGTAATAATTGCTTCACCAATGCCAATCAATACGTGCCAAAAAGCCATTGCCGATATAGCTACTCCCAACGGAACTGTGCCTGATAAAGCTAATTGCACAGCAGTCAAAATTGCAGCTACAAACACGCTTGTCCAAGCAGATACTACCGTGCCAGCTAACATTCCTCGCCAAGTATTTCGGCCTAGTGAAACCCGAATTATTTTGTATAGATAGTAACCGGCAAATGTGCCAATTAATCCCATATTGGTAATGTTGGCTCCCAGGACTGTCAGACCGCCATCCTGAAACAAAACAGCCTGTACAATGAAGACTGCCGCCATTACCAAAGAACCAGCCCACGGGCCGAGTAAAACTCCAGCTAGCGTTCCACCTAGCAAGTGACCGGATGTACCTCCCGGAATGGGAAAATTAATCATTTGGGCAGCAAAAATAAATGCTCCGCAAACACCCATCAGGGGGACTGCTCGTTCCTTGTAGTCTTCCTGTACGCGGTTGAGAGCGAGTGCGATCAGCGCGATCGCCAGTACCCACGTTACTAAGCTAACTGGCAGGTTCAAGAAGCCATCTGGAATATGCAATGCTAGCTGCGGCTGTATTACCCAGCGCACCCAGCTTGAGAAAGAAATATTCGGTAACAGGAATGTCACCATAATCAACAAGCGTCCCTTAAAGGCAGTTTTCTGAGGTGTAACCCTTTAATAAAACCTGTATTGCCTAAAAAATGCAATGCTACAGGGGGGTATCTTAAGGATAAATTTATTATTTAGCTAATAATCGACAACTATCGCTATAAATACACCATTAGATAGATTTTTTGCGGGATCGGTTAATAGTTGAATTTGCATAAACTGGTTGTTTCTTTTCCCTCTGCTCCTCAAACTGCCCTCTGTCTGAGGGGCACAGACGATCGCAATACAACCGAACCAGGTATGTAAATATCAAATTTCTTCTCTCCGGCTTTCTTGCCAGAGAGGCAACCTCACGATGAAAGTCGCGCCCTTTCCTTCGCCATCGCTAGCTGCACAGACAGTACCACCGTGGAGTTCCACCAAATGACGCACGATCGCCAATCCCAGTCCCAATCCGCCATAAGTTCTCGTAATTGAGCTATCGGCTTGGCGAAAGCGATCGAACACATAGGGAAGAAAATCGGGACTGATGCCCTTACCGGTATCCTTTACTGTAATTTGGGCATAGGAAATTTCACATTGATTTAATTTCAGATTTGAAATTTCCGATTGCAGATTGAAAGCAAAATTTTCATCTTCAATTTGCAATTTTAAATTTGAAATCTGCAATTGCTGCAATCGCACTTCAACACGTCCGCCAGAGGGAGTAAACTTGATGGCGTTGCAAACAAGATTCCAAACAACTTGCTGCAAGCGATCGGCATCAACCAAAACCAAACCGACCGCATCAAGTTTAGACTCAAGTTGTATCTTTTTAGCTGCGGCTGTCGGCACGACAGAATCGATCGCCGCCGCTATAACAGATACAAGGTCAACCGGGCGCATAGAAAGACGCAGCTTGCCTCTAATAATGCGGGAGATATCGAGAATATCATCGATTAATTGTGCCTGTAACTTGGCGTTGCGCTCGATCGTTTCCAAGGCGCGATCGGTAGTAGGCTCGTCAAACTTGCGAGCCCGAAGCAGCTGAGCCCATCCCAGTACGGAATTAAGAGGAGTACGCAACTCATGGGATACTACCGCGAGGAATTCATCTTTCATGCGGTTAGCTTGCTCTAATGCTTCCGCTTGTTGCCGCAGTATTTCCTCTGCCTGTTTTCGATCGTCGATATCCGTACAAGTTCCAAACCAACTGACAATCTTATTCTCTCGATCTTGTAGGGGTAATGCACGCACCAAATGCCAGCGATAAGTTTTGTCGCTACCCCGCAGCAAACGAAATTCTATTTCGTAAGGCTCACCTGTTTGGAGAGATTTTTGCCAGCGCTCCCCAGCGAGTGGCAAATCATCTGGATACAGCATATTCTGCCATCCCCATTCCAATATTTCTGCCGCACAAACGACAAAATAATCAACTGTGCGCTGATTGACGTAATCCAATCCGCCATCCGGACGGGCAGTCCATACAAGTTGGGGCATAATTTCCGCGAGAAAGCGAAAACGCTGTTCGCTTGCTTGCGCTTGAGTTCGGGCTATCTGTTCGCGCACGAGCAATTCATGTTTAAGCTGATTTGCCGCTTCTAGTTGGGCAGTTCGTTCGATTACTCTTTGTTCGAGATCGGCATTTAGCTTGCGAATTTCTGCCTCTGCTTGTTTGAGGTCAGTAATGTCTTGCGTCATCACCATCCCGGCAAAAATTTCGCCGCGATCGTTTCTGACGGGAAGTACGTGCATTACATAAGTATAGTTGCTATAATTGACTTCCGTGATGCTTGCTTCACCGCCAAGGGCAGCACGATAGGTTGGTTCTATAATTGCACAGGTTTCGGAAGGAAATGATTCCCAAATAGTTTTTCCTTCTAATAATTCTTTATTCAGACCGACTGCTGCTAAACCTTCTCCATCCGCGATCGTATATCGCAAATCGCGATCGAATAAAATTACTGCCCCATTAGGAAAGTTTTTCGCCAAAGTGCGATACATTTCTTCACTTTTGCGGAGTGCTTCTTCTGCTAACTTGCGATCGGTAATGTCGAAAAACGAAGATACGATCGCATAGGGTGCGGTTTCCTCCGAGCGGAATAAGGGGCGCGTATTGATACTAATCCAAGTCACCATTCCGTCTGATTTGGCAAGCCCCATAACCACGTTGGACTGCGGCTTACCGATACGCAAAGTTACCATCGCTGGGTGTTCTTCGCCGGGGAAAGGAGAACCATCTTCGCGAATTGCACACCAGCGCGGATCGAAAGAATTACGTCCCATCATTTCATCTGCTGAAAGCCCCAGAATGCGCTCGGCGCTGGCATTGCAAGCTTGAATAGTGCCGTCTGCCAGATGTAAAACGATCTCCTCAGCTACTGTCTCGATCACGGTGCGATACCGTTGTTCGCTTTCCCGCAGCGCTTGCTCTGCGACTTTGCGATCGGTAATATCGATCGATGCTGCGATCGCACTTACTACAATACCTGCCGCATTATGGATCGGTGCGGCATTTATGGATAAAATTGTGCGCGTGCCATCGGGATGTTCGATCGCGTGTTCTACATTGTATACCGATTCCGCTGTTCGCATCACTCGCACAAAAGGAAGTTCTTCTTCCGGAAAGGGTTTTCCGTCCACCGTTGCGATCCGCCAAGCCGGATCGTTGTAAATTCGCTCCGTGATTTTGCTGCGCGACAAACGCAAAATTTTTTCGGCGGCGGCATTTGCAGATACGATTTTTCCTTCTCTGTTCACAACAGTAATGCCGTCAGGTATTGTCTCAAAAATCCGCGCTAATTCTTCTTCTTTCTCGCGCAATGATTTTTCCGAACGTTTCCGTTCCCAGATTTCATTTCTTAATTTTTTGTTCGCCTTGACTAACTTGTCTGTGCGCTCTTTCACCCTTTGTTCGAGAGTTTCTTTGGCATTGTTAATTTCCTGAAATTTTTCATGCAATGCCATCTCCATTATCTTAAAATTATCAACTAAAGCTTCTATCTCTGTAACGGAATTATTTAGCCAATAAATCCTCTCTCCTTGCATGATTTTATCCGGCAAATTAGCAGTCTCTGCGGCTAAGTTTGATAAAGGACTAACTAACCTACGACTTACAAGCATTGCAGATAAAAATGCCAGTCCAGCAATTATAAGCATTATGGCTAGGTTATTGATATAGATATTTTGTAAATTGAGAATATATGGTGCAGCAGCTACTTCCACAACCAGTTTCCAGGGTAAGTTTTCACCTACAGGGGTTTCCTGTCTGTAAAATGAGTTTTTCCATCTCACTATAGGAGGCAAATTTTCTTTTGGGGGTAGCCACTGATAAATGCCGTTATCTTTTTGTCGGATCTCCCCACTTTTTAGGCGATCGATTACTCCTCCCTCCGATTTGCTATTAGCAATGATGCGTCCTTTATTATCAATTAGGTATGTTTGTAAATTTTGACTGGAAATATGCGATTTCATTCGTTCGCTTATGTCCCTCATATCTACTGTCGCATTAACCACACCCCCAAACTTTTTATTGACAATAACTGGCACATTTAAACAAATTTCATGCTCTCCATGTATATGGATATGACCATCAGTTATTAATGCTTTTAAATATTTTTTTACTTTTTCAAAACCATGTTTTTTAGCGATATTAAGACCTAACATCGATCTGCCCAACTCATTTTTTACTGGATAAGCGGCAATGATAGTACCCCCTGCATCGGTAACATATAGATTGTCGAAAGCAGGCGATATCCGCTTAATTAGGGCTGTACTTTGCTGTAAGCGATCGGATATATCAGTACCGGACTCAGCAGCAACTTTGGCTAGTTCTTCTAGCGTGTCTACACGTCGCTGATACCAAGATTCTAGATAAGCAACTACCTCTTGATTAGTGGATATAATTTGTGTGTTAATTCCAGTCTCAATATCCTTGATAACGCGATGTCCATTCAAAACCATGAGTGTGAGAGATGGAAAAAAAACAAAAGCAACGAACAAGTTTAATAAAGTTTGTTGAAATGATATAGTATTTTTTGCCTGGGGAATAGCTATCCATTTTTGAATTGGTAAGTTGGTCAATATCAGGCTGGCAACTAAGGCGTTAAATATGCCATTGACAGATTGTTTGAGCGCGATCAGTAATGTTTGCATCGTATCCACTTGCAATGCGCCTGCATAAAATATCCACACCAATGGCATACCGATTAGCAACCAGTAAATTCCATCCAAAAACAGCATATTTTTGCTGTAACGGTGTAATGAAAAACCGATAAAAATAGCTTCGCATATCAGAATAATTGCCGCATATGGATGGTTCCACAGTACCACTGTATGCCAGCTAGCCAAGATAGCTGCTAGTGTCCCCCAGCCTACGCCGAACAGTCTCACTACCAGCAATACTGGAATACTGCCAAAGAGAAAATCTACGCCAAAAAACATTGACAGGCTAAAATAATTACCTAGATAACCTGCTGCTATTAGTATGAGGAGAATTGGGGTAAACTTTTTCTGGCGAATTTCTATCATTTGGCTAACTTTTAAATTTCGGATAGAGCGGTTTTTGATTGGCTCTAAACAACTTAATGCCTCAAATTAAAAGGCGATTCATTTCTTACTAATATCGCTTCTGTTCAAGTACTCGCCATCTGGGTAGAGCGGGAGAATCTTCTACTTTAAGTGGGTAGATTTTAATCAAAGGACTTAAACATAATCGACCTCAGAAGAGAAAAAGTTGTTTATATTGTCATAGCGGAAAGTTACTCGCTAGTCAACTTTATTTTGGTATTATTTTAATTTGAAGTTGACTTGTATCTTTATTTTAAGCTGGAAGCGATCGCAAATCGGCATTGAGGTGAAAAATCGCTGCAATCGGCAGCTTTTCGGCGAAATATTGCGGTTGAGGTAGCCTGGAACGATAGGCTGACGATCGCTATCCCGTTTTGATGTCCAAGCCGGAAAGGAAGTATTTCTTGCCGGCCAGCAATCCGTTGCTCTACTTCCAGAGAAAAACAGAGAGAAAGAAAAGTCTTTCTCCCTGTCTTTTGCAGAAAATAGATGCAAAGGGACAGGAGATAATGGTTATACTCCTAGCTAAAAAAGTGGATTGCATCTTTTTTGTCTGGCGATCGCACGCTGAGGTTCTCTATCTCACAAAGAGCCTATTTTACATTTTTGATTTTACATTTTGGATGGGCAGAAAAATTGCATACAGTATGTCAAGCCTATAGAAATAACCCTAAAAGGCAGTCAAAAATTTGCCAGTGGGGTCAATGTAAAACCAAAAATGTTAAATTGATTGATTGGCTTGATTTTTATCAAGTTTGAGATATTAAAATCTCTTATTTTTTCGCGATTACCCATATGGCGTGAACCAGTCCGGGAACATACCCAAACAGCGTTAACAGGATATTCAGCCAAAAGTGTCCGCCAAGACCGACTTGTAAAAATACTCCTAGCGGGGGTATGAAAATGGCGATAATGATGCGAACGATATCCACAACAAACCTCCTTTGCAGACAATCTACAGCTCACAGTTCTATCATAGCGATCGCGTCGGGTGAGAAAATCTTAACCGCTACGCAAGATTTCGCGATCGGTCAAAAGGCAGTAAAAATTTAAAATGCAACCAGAAGAAGCCATTCGACAGCAATTCGACAACGCCGCCGCCGCCTACGGCACTTCGCCTATCTTCGCACAAGGACACGACCTGGCGCTGATGCTGCAAGCAGCTGCGCCCACATCAGAAATGACTTTACTCGATGTCGGGTGCGGTGCGGGTCATACTGCTTTTGCTTTTGCACCCCACGTCCGAGAAGCGATCGGGGTTGACCTCAGCCAAGGTATGCTGATAGAGGCGAAACAGCTAGCAGATGCAAAAGCGATCGCCAATGTGCATTTTCGAGAAGCTAGCGCTACAGCACTTCCTTTCCCAGACAAGCACTTCGATATCGTTACCTGTCGCTATGTTGCCCATCACTTCCCCAGTCTGACACCCGCCCTGACTGAAATTGTGCGCGTTCTCAAGCCGAATGGGCAATTTCTCTTGGTAGATATTATTTCGCCGTCAGATTCAGCCCTAGCTGATTTTATCGATCGAGTGGAACAATTGCGCGACCCTTCCCACAGTTGCGACTGGAAAATCTCTCAATGGCAGGCTTGCGGAGAAAAGGTAGGGATGCACCTCCAAGTTATCTCCTCCTGGCAGTTGCAAATTGACTTCGCCGACTGGACTGCACGCCAGAAAACACCGCCGGCAGCTATTGCACAATTGGAAACACTTTTAGATAACGCTTCGCCAGAAGCAAAATCAGCCTTCTCAATTGTCGGCTTACCACGCCGTTCTTTTCACCTTTGGTCAGTCTTCCTGCGCGGCACTCTAACTGTTGACCCTAGTTGATTTCGGCTTGAGAAACAACCAACTTACAAAGAAGAAGAACGCTGTAAATAGCTGGGCGATATCTATGGCAGACAGATAACCATCAGCTAAAGCCGCGATACTTCTATCGGTGATTCCAAATAGCCAAGATGAGATTCCCACAAGCCAGATCCCGCTTTTGAGATTTCCCAAAAAAGTAGAAGTTTCTGAAGGTTGGTCGTTATTCATAAGTTCAGCCTCGTTGCTGTAAATAACTCGATTAACCATCTGAGGTGCGGCAAGGGGGCTCCCGTTATACAAGGGTAGGGTTAGCGGGAGGGGAATTGCCGCCAGCAAACAAATTGAGCGTGAGCGTTTCCTTATTTTCAGAATTGGTACTCATAGCCGTCAGCCTTATGAATGGTTTTCAAGTATTTGGGGTGTACATCAAACTTTTGAGCGGGTAGTTGAAGGACAAAACTTGGTCTAAAACGAATAGCAACACAGTCATTCGAGGGATAGAGGATTTTTTTACCCTTCCTTCTACTCTCTTGACTATCTTAATGTTAAGAAATATTTTTTCTACTTGCCATAAGTCCCCAGATATACATGAAAAAGTGTAGCAAAAATCACTTTTGTACGCATATGAGTACACCCACTCTCAGGCGAGACATTAACCAAAATTTGCAATTTCCAATTTAAAATCTGAAATTCTCGGTTAAGACAGCGCGTATAGACATATACAAGATCGCCATCTCTGCTGCTGCTAATCTGACGAATGTAGATCCGATGATAGAGGCTACTTAGCCCAGGGGACACGATGATCGATCGTAAAACGAGAATCTGGAGTCCGATCTGTGGCAATAGCATTAGGGATGGTAATTAACAACCTCGAAGTAGAAGCGATGAGGGATAGTTACTATCCAGTCAGATTGGTGACAAACCGTGGCAATGTTGAGTGCCGCTACTACAAGGTTCCCAGTACTAAGCGCGGTGTTATCTGGGTAGGCGGTATTGGCGGCGACTGGGATACACCGGCAAACAAACTGTATCCGCGACTTTGCCAGGAGTTGATAGCTGAGGGAATTGCTTCTGTGCGGGTACGCTTCCGCCACTCAACTATTCTTGAAGAAGCTATCCTCGATGTTCTGGCAGGAATTAGTTATTTGGAAAGCGAAGGTGTTGATGCGATCGCTCTCATCGGTCACTCTTTCGGCGGTGCTGTCGTGATTCAGGCTGGTGCCATTGCCGATACTGTATGTACCGTGGTAACGCTCGCTACACAAAGTTACGGTGCGGCAGCAGCAGCCAACTTAGCACCCCGATGCTCGATCTTGCTCATTCACGGTACAGTCGATCGCATACTTCCAGCTGTCTGCTCCCAGTATATCTACAGTCTCGCTCAAGAACCCAAGCACCTCATCCTTTACAAAGGTGCAGATCACAATCTTAACGAAGTTTCTCAACAAGTCGATCGAGCGGTACGCGACTGGATTGTCGATCAACTTTGAACAAACAAATTTGCAGCCCTATTCCTAGAGAATATTAAGCAATGTTTGCTTTATGTTCAGATTTTTTGTTGTTTATAGTAATTGAGATTAGTTTTCAATAATGCTTTTTTCAAAACTAATTAATGCTCAGCTTGCTACCAAATTTACTGGCAATAATTGGTAGCATAATTATATACCATTTTCGGAGCTATATCAAATTTAAATTAACCGTTAAAAGCTCTGGAAACAAGTTGAGATTATATGAAGATAGATAGTGTAAACAGAAAAAACAAAATATTTTTGGTAGTAAGAGTAGGGATGAAAAATGGCTACTTTATTGGGAACTTTAGAAAACGATACTCTCATCGGCACTCCAGAAGATGACTTTGCTTTAGGTAATTCAGGAAATGATAACCTACTTGGTTTAGAAGCAAATGACCAACTCAACGGCAACACGGGCAACGATACCGCAAACGGTGGAGTCGGTAACGATTTAGTAAGAGGCGGTAAGGATAATGACCTCTTACTAGGCGATGTTGGAAATGATTCTCTATACGGCGATTTGGGCAACGATACAGCCAGAGGCGGCAATGGCGATGACTTTTTATATGGAGATAGCGGCATAGAATCTAACTTCAGCGGCGATGGGGATGATTTCCTATTTGGTGAAGCTGGTAATGACACGCTGTTTGGGTTAGATGGTAACGATAGTTTGCTGGGGGATACAGGCGCAGATGTAATTAACGGTAATCAGGGAAACGATACAGTTTATGGAGGTGATGGCAGCGATTTATTAAGGGGAGGAATAGATAATGACCGAATATTTGCTGAATTAGGCGATGACAGCTTATATGGGGACTTGGGAGACGATACCCTCTTTGGTGCAGAAGGTAAAGATGCAATTTTTGGCGGTCGAGGCGAGGATTTGTTATCCGGAAATGAAGATGATGATGAAATTAATGGCAATCAGGGAAACGATACGGTTTTTGGCGGACAGGGAAACGATATTTTGCGGGGTGGCAGAGATGATGACATCATTTCTGGTGATGTTGGCGATGATTTGATTTACGGAGACAGAGGAATAGATACTTTAACTGGAGGCGATGGTAAAGATATCTTTTTTTTGGAAAAGGGAATAGGCGGTGCAAGTTTAACGCAAGCGGATATTATTACTGATTTTGTTAACGGTGAAGATGCAATTGGATTAATAGCAGGTTTCCAAGTCTCAGATTTGAATATATTTCAAGGCACGGGAGCTAATACGAATGACACGATTATCCAAGATAATCTTACAGGCCAATTTTTAGCAGTATTAAAGGGAGTGAATCGTAGTGCGATCGACTCGGCTGATTTTTCTATTCCAGGTGTTTTCACATTTACTGCGCCAACTTTCCAGGTGAATGAAGATGGAACACCAATTCAGGCGGTGACGGTCACGCGCACGGATGGATTGAATGCAGCCGCCAGCGTTACGGTAACGTCGAGTAACGGTACTGCAACTGCGCCTGCCGATTATAACAATACGCCAGTAGTCTTAAATTTTGCGGCGGGAGAAACGAGTAAAACGGTAACAATTCCCATTGTTAACGATGCTGTGGGCGAGTATACAGAGAGCATCAATTTAAACTTAACTAACCCTACAGGCGGCACTGAAGTTGGGCTACAAAATTCGGCGGTTTTGCAAATTGTAGATAATGATTCTGTATCTGTTCCCAAACTCACTTTCGATATACCAGATAGTTCCACTTTTCGTTTCGGGATCTCTATAGAACCATTGAATAACAGCGTCCTGATCCAATCGAGCGGTGATAGTTCACTTCCTGGAGCCAATGGAGCAGCCTACAAGTTTGACGTTACTACAGGTGCGCTGCTTCAGTCTTTCTTCAGACCCGATGATGCGAATTTCTTTGATATGTCAATAGGGACTGTGGGTAACAACGTTCTCATAGGGGCACCAAGATCGTTTGGAAGTGCGGCGGCTTATTTGTTTGATGGGGATACGGGGACACTCCTGAAAAGTTTCGTCAATCCTTCTTCAAATCGCAATCTTCTTTTCGGCTCTTCAGTAGAAGCATTGGGCAATAACATCCTCATCGCAGCCCCAGATGACGATAGGGAAGCTCCTGATGATGGAGCAGTGTATCTGTTTGACGGTAATACAGGGGCGCTTTTGCAAACATTCCTCGATCCGACCCCCGATAATTTCGATTGGTTTGGCTATTCACTAGCGGCAGTAGGCAACAACGTTCTCATTGGCGCACCGTTTGGCAACACAGCTGGTGCTAATGCGGCAGCAGCTTATTTGTTTGACAGTACTACAGGCGCACTTTTGCAAACGTTCCTCAATCCGACCCCCGGAGAACACGACTCATTCGGCATTTCAGTAGCGGCAGCCGGCAACAACGTCCTCATCGGCGCACCAGGAACCCCAGCAGCAGGGGCTGCCTACCTATTCGACAGTACGACAGGGGCGCTCTTGCAAACCTTCCTCAACCCGACACTAGATGTGTTCGAGGGATTCGGCAGTCCGATCGTGGCGGTGGGCAACAACGTCCTCATCGGCGCACCATTCCATAATACGAGTGTTGAAAATAGTGGAGCAGCATACCTATTTGACGGCTCTACAGGAGCGCTGTTGCAAACTTATCTCAACCCTAAACCAGAGTCAGAAGGTTACGGTTATTCCCAAGGAGATTTTTTCGGCAGCTCATTGGCAGCTGTAGGCAATAACATCATCATTGGGGCACCCTCCGATAACGAAGCTGCTGGCGCAGTGTACCTATTCTAGCTGGCATCTTTACTCTTAGCCTGTAGCGCTTGGCGATCGCTACAGGCAATTTTTTAGTTAGTGTCATTAGTCGATCGAGCGGTACTCGACTGGATTGTCGAGAAACTTTGAAGAAAGAAATTGGCAGCCCGATTCTAGCGAAAATATGCAGAAATATTTGTGTTTTCATTGATTATAAGCTATATTCACTTATATAAGCTAAAATTTCCCTTTTTCAGTATCTTCTGGCTGGTGCATTAAAAATGTATTTTTTATCCGATAAGTTCATTCACTTTATTGTTGGTTTAGGAATTGGATCGGGTTATTGGTGGTTGTTAGAACGCTATGATATTAAATCTAATATTGGGGCTTGGGTTGCCGTTCCTGATGATTTGGGCTATACACGATTCATTTTCTCGAAATCGGGATGGCTGAAAAATTAGCAGAAAAGGAAAAGAAGTAGGAAAAGCAAAAAGGGTTGACGAACGAATGAAGTCAGGCTGAAAGATGTTTTTTTTCTATTATTTCTAGGTAATGGATTAGATAAAAGTTAACGTTATAAAATTATCGCCAAATCTAGAGCGCCTCTGGGTGTAGAATCAAATATGGTTTTCAATCGGGACAGCAAAAAAGAAAGCATTTTTCGTCAAGAGTCTTTGGAACGCTTATCTTCTCCTGAGCGTTTAGACCAACTGATGCAGGTACTTGCGCCTAAAGATTGGTTAGCTTTGACTGTTTTTGGTGGTTTGACTGCGATCGGTTTGGTATGGAGCATTTTGGGTCGCATTCCTATCGCAATTGAAGGTCGGGCTATTTTTTTGCAACCCCGACAAGTAGTAGATTTACAATCTTCTATTGGTGGCAGAATACAATCTTTAAAAGTTACTGGCGGTCAGTGTGTTAAGAAAGATGAATTGTTGGCAACTATTAATCCTTTAGAGATGCAAAAACAATTACAGTTGGCTAAAGAAAAATTGCTTCAGTTGCAAAAACAAACTGGAGAAACTTCGTTAGTATCTAAGCAGAGGATGGAATTGGAAAAAATTGCGATCGCAGTTTCCCAAGAAAGTCTACAAAGACGCTTGCAAGATGCTCAAGCAATGACTCCGATCCTCAAAGAAAGAGGCTTGAATGCCATCGCCAAACAAAAGCTGAGTTTGCAGCAACGATTGCAAGAAGCGCAATCGTTTGCTCCTACTTTGAAAGAGAAAGGATTAACCGCAATTCAACAACAGCGCCTCAGTTTACAACAACGCTTAAAAGATGCTCGAGCTTTAGTTCCCGTGCTGGAACAAAGACTGAAAAAACGCCGGGAATTGGCAGTTAATGGCGCAATATCTACAGACACAGTTTTGCAGGTAGAAAAAGAGTACAACCAGGGGGTGCAAGATATTGCGGAACTGGAAGCACAGCTAAAACAACTGGATTTAACTGAGGCGCAAACTCAGCAAAGTTACCAACAAAATGTGAACAACATCGGTGAGTTACAAGCGCAGTTGCAAGAATTGGAACTGCAAAGCGTAAGAACTGAGCGGGAATATCTGGACAATCTTCGTTCTATTAATGAAATTCAAGCTCAATTGCAGGAATTAAATACTAAATATAAACGGTTAGAACAAGAAAATTTAGAAATTTCTAATCGGCGCATTCAAGAAATTCAAGAAGTTGGCCGAGAAGTGATTATTTTGGAGCAAAGAGTAACTGAAAACAGCCAAATTTTAAGTTCTCAAGATGGCTGTATTTTGGAATTGACTGCTGCTGTCGGGCAGGTGATACAACCTGGTAGTCGCTTGGGAAATATGCGAATTGGGAGTGAGCAAAAGTTAGGTCTGGCAATAGCTTATTTTTCGATTAAAGATGGCAAGCAAATTCAACCGGGAATGCCTGTTTTAATTACTCCAGATACAGTACAAAGAGAACGATTTGGGGGGATTGTCGGTCAAGTTACAGAAGTTTCTCCTTTAGCTGTTACTGCTGAAGGAACAGTGGCGACGATCGGTAATTCAGAAGTAGTAAAAAGTCTCATTAGTCAAACGGGAGCCGCAATTCAAGTTACTGCTAATTTGCAAACAGAAGATCGCAATCCTACCGGCTATAAATGGTCTTCTTCCAAAGGCCCAAACTCGAAAATTACCCCAGGAACTACGGCAACGGTTAGGGTGACGGTGGATGAGCGATCGCCTATTACTTTTTTACTACCATTTCTGCGGGAAATCTTAGGCACGAAGTAGAAGGGAAAGTCAGGGAGAAGCAGGTAAAAAGCACAAGTTTCAGGGTAAAACATTGATGATGCCATTATTCAAGAAAATCAAAGAAATTGGGGCGACCAAACCTAGATATTAAGTAGTCGGACAAAAGTAATCGACACTGTATGAACTTTTGTTAAGGCACTTGCAGGAGTGCGATCGCTACCCCAGGATAGTACAAATGTATTGTAAGACTTGACA